>JAFSGO010000176.1 GCA_017440765.1 Clostridia bacterium | reverse complement strand
CTCGTCAATCGTTTTAAGATTCAGGAACGTTTGAAACAACCGATCGATCGATTCGGAACGAAAATTCACGACAAACATCCTCTCCATAAATTTACTTTACCATGTTAACACTTTGTCGCGCTAAAGTCAAGCCCTTTTATACACAAATTATATAGTGAAAACAGTCGGCAGGTGGTGTTCCTGCCGACTGCCTTCTTATGCTAATGTTGCGGCCATGACTGCTTTGATGGTATGCATGCGGTTCTCCGCCTCGTCAAACACGATGGAGCGCTCACTCTCAAACACTTCATCGGTGACTTCCATGCAATCAATGCCGAATTTGTCATACATTTCCTGACCGGTAGTGGTCTTTAAGTCATGGAAAGCAGGCAGGCAATGCATAAAGCGGCATTGTACGCCGGCGGCATCCATCAGCGCGCTCGTCACGCGGTAGGGGCTGAGTTCCTTGATGCGTTCTGCCCACACCTCGGCCGGCTCGCCCATGGATACCCACACGTCGGTATAGATGACGTGTGCACCTTGGACGGCGGTAATGGGATCGGTGATAAACTCCAAAATCGCACCGGTTTCGGCGGCAATCGTTTGGCAGGTGTCAATGAGGGCTTTGTCGGGGAAATACTTTTCAGGTGCGCACGCCACAAAGTGCATACCCATTTTTGCACAGCCGACCATCAACGAGTTGCCCATGTTATACCGTGCGTCGCCCATATACACAAGCTTCTTGCCCTTAAGATCACCGAAATGCTCACGGATGGTCAAGAAATCCGCCAAGATCTGTGTGGGGTGGAACTCGTTGGTAAGACCGTTCCACACCGGTACACCTGCATAGGCACTGAGTTCTTCCACGATCTCTTGCTCAAAGCCGCGGTATTCAATGCCGTCAAACATACGGCCGAGCACACGCGCCGTATCGGGGATGGATTCCTTTTTACCCATTTGCGAGCTTTTGGGATCCAGATACACCGGATGCATTCCCAGATCTGCCGCCGCTACCTCAAAGGCGCAACGGGTACGCGTGCTGGTCTTTTCGAACAACAGCGCGATGGATTTGCCTTCGCACAACCGATGGGGAATACCGGCTTTCTTCTTGGCTTTGAGTTCTGCCGATAAAGCCAGCAACGCGCCGATCTCCTCGGGCGTGTAATCCAATAATTTCAAAAAACTACGATTTTTAAACGAAACAGACATGTTGTCATCTCCTATTCGGCACACGCCGTTTTAATGACCTCAACCGCTTTTTTCAGCACGTCCATCGGGATGTTCAGCGCGGGAAGCAGTCGCACTTTATCCTTCGCGGTGAGGCAGAGTACACCGTTTTCCATACACGCGGCAACGACCTCTTTGGCGGGCTTTTTGGTTTTGATACCGATCATGAGTCCCATGCCGGTTACCGAAATAATACCGTCGGTGCCCTCCAAAGCGGAGAAAATATACTGACTTTTTTCGCGAACCTCGGCAAGCAGTGCATCGTCTATGCGCTTGATAACGCTTAACGCGCCCGCACAGCATACGGGGTTAGCACCATAGGTTGAGCCGTGGTCGCCGGCACCGAGAACGTGTTCCATCTTTTCGCTCATCAGCGTGGCACCGATCGGCAAGCCGCCGCCGAGTCCTTTGGCGGTGGAAACGATGTCGGGGGAAATACCGTAATTCATGTACGCATACAAAGCACCCGTACGGCCGTTACCCGTCTGCACCTCGTCCACGATCAACGGAATATCGTGTTCCGCTGCCAATTTGGCGGCGCCCGTCACGAATTCATGGCTGAGCGCGATCACACCGCCCTCGCCCTGCACACATTCGATCATGATCGCCGCGGTGGGCAGTTCTTTTACCATTTTGGTGAGCGTTTCCAGATCCTCGGCCGCCACGTGCGCGAAGCCGGGGGTCAACGGATTAAACAGTTCGTGAAAATGATCCTGACCCGTGGCCGCGAGCGTCGTCAGCGTTCTGCCGTGGAAACTGTTTTTGAGCGTGATAATAGTGGAGTATTCCGCACCTTTTTTCTCGGCGGAATATTTTCGCGCGACCTTGATCGCGCACTCGTTGGCTTCCGCACCGGAATTCGAGAAAAACACTTTTTTCATACCGGTGCGTTCGCAAAGCAGTTGTGCTAACTCTGTACACGGTTTGGTGTAGTACAAATTCGAAGTGTGTTGCAACGTTGCCGCTTGTGTGGCAACCGCCGCTGTCCACTCATCGTCGGCAATGCCGAAGCAGGTGACCCCGATACCGGATCCGAGATCGATATAGTCTTTTCCTTTTGAGTCGACGACGATACTGCCTTTTCCCGAAACCAATTCCACGGGAAAGCGCGCGTAGGTGCCGGCTACGTATTCTTTATCTAGTTCAGTGATGCTCATATCGTTTTAACCTTTCGTTACCATCGTACCGGCACCCTCGTCGGTAAGCAGTTCCATCAAAATAGAGTGGTGAATACGGCCATCCATGATGATGACGTTATCCACCCCGCGATTGAGCGCTTCAATGCAGCAATCCACCTTGGGGATCATGCCGCCGGAGATAACGCCGGTAGCATAGAGCTCTTTTGCTTCCTCAATGGTGACTTCGGGGATCAGCGTTGAGGGATCGTCTTTATCGCGAAGGATCCCCGCGATATCCGTCATCATAATCAAACGCTGAGCGCCCAGTGCGCCTGCAATATGCGCGGCAGCCGTGTCGCCGTTGATATTGTAAATATTACCGTCCTCGTCGCAAGCCAACGTGGATACGACCGGGATATAGCCCTTTTCAAGCAGATCCACGACCGGATCGATGTTAATATTGGTGATCTCACCCACGAAGCCGAGTTTTTCATTCTTGAACGTGGCTTCAATGAGATGTCCGTCAATACCGGAAATACCCATCGCTTTACCACCGGTCATCTCCAAAAGATTCACCAAGGTCTTATTGACTTTACCTGCCAGCACCATCTGCACGATGTCTACGGTTTCTTTGTCCGTTACGCGCAGACCGTCGACGAATTCGGGCTTTTTGTCCAAACGGGACATCATATCGCTGATTTCGGGGCCGCCGCCGTGTACGAGCACGACTTTGACCCCCGTTAGCCACAGCAGGACGATATCCTGCATGACTTCCTTTTTGAGTTCTTCGTTGATCATGGCGTTTCCGCCGTATTTTACAACGACGATCTCGCCGTTGTACCGCCGAATATAGGGGAGCGCCGCGGTCAAGACCTCGGCGCGTTCAGCGTTGGAAATCATATCCTGCATACTGTTTCTCTCCTTAGGTGCGGTAATCACCGTTGATCTTTACGTAATCGTACGTCAGGTCGCAACCCCATGCGCAAGCGCTGTACGGGCCGTCGCCGACCTTGACGAGAATTTCAATATCGTGTTCCAGCAAAATTTCTTTGGCGATCTCTTCCGAGAACGGAATACCGGCGCCGCCACGGCACACGGCGATCTCGCCTTTCGCGGAGCGGAACGAGACGTCTACCTTGTTGACGTCGACGTCGGCACCGCTGTAACCGATCGCGCACAAAATGCGCCCCCAGTTGGCATCTGCACCGAACATGGCGGCTTTCAGCAAGCTGGAGCAGATCACGCTCTTGGCAGAAAGTTTTGCCGCTTGCTCGGTATCGGCACCGCTGACTTTGCATTCCAGCAGTTTGGTGGCACCTTCGCCGTCACCGGCAATGATGCGGCACAAGTTCACCGTTACGGTGTTGAGTGCCTTCATAAAGGTATCAAACGCTTCACCCTCGGCGGTGATCTCGTCGTTGCCGGCAAGACCGTTTGAGAGCACCGTCACCATATCGTTGGTAGAGGTGTCGCCGTCAATGTTCAGCATGTTAAAGGTGTTGGCAATATCGCCCGACAATGCTTTTTGCAGCATGGTGGGGGAGATGGCAACGTCCGAGGTGATGAACACCAGCATGGTCGCCATATTGGGATGGATCATACCGCTTCCCTTGGCAATACCGCCGATATGACACAACTTACCGCCGATCTCAAATTCCACGGCGATTTCCTTTTTGACCGTGTCGGTCGTCATGATGGCTTCGGCCGCGGCCGCTCCGCCGTTTTCGGATAATCCGTCTGCCAGTTCCTTGATATGTTCAGCAATCGGTTCCAAATTCAGCGGTTGTCCGATGACACCGGTAGAAGCAACGACCACGTCGTTTGCCGGCACACCGATCGCGCCGGACACCAACTCGCACATGGCGTTTGCTTTTTCAATGCCGTCGGCATTGCAGGTGTTGGCAATACCGCTGTTGCAAATGATCGCCTGCGCCGTACCGTCTGCCAGATGTTCTTTGGTGACTGTCAGCGGTGCACCTTTTACCAGGTTGGTAGTGTATACCGCCGCCGCGTGAGCGGGCACGTCACTGACGATCAGCGCCAAGTCTTTTTTGATACGGTTCTTGCGGATGCCGCAATGGATACCGTTTGCCTTATAACCTTTTGCGGCACATACGCCGCCGGAGATCAGTTTCATAAGTTGTTCCTCTTCTTATACATTCAAACCCGTTGCTTCATCCACACCGAGTAAGATATTCATGTTTTGAATCGCCTCACCCGAAGCACCCTTACCGAGATTATCAAAGCGCGCGGTGAGGAGGATGCGCTCCTCGTTACCGTATACCGATACCTGCAGATCGTCGCGGTCGGCGAATGCCGCCGCCGATAACAACCCGTCGGGATCGGTCGCGTTATCAAAGCGAATAAGACCGCTTTGGTAGTACGACGCGTACAGTTGTTCAATATCCTCTTTCGTTCCGGTAACGTCTTTTTTGAACAACGGAACGGTCACTTCCATGCCACTGTAAAAATCCGCGACGATAGGGCAGAACACGGGAGCGGTTTCAAGACCGCACACGGCGATCATTTCTTTTAAATGCTTGTGCTGCTGTGACAGCGCATACTGCCGCGGTGCTTTCAACAGCGGACTTCTGTCAGCACTTTCGTACTCCGCAATCATTTTCTTGCCGCCGCCGGAATATCCGGTAAGCGAAAAGCAAGTGAGCGGGGTATCTGCTTTGAGCAGCCCTTGCTCGACAAGCGGTGCCACCAACGCGATAAACCCACTGGCATGGCACCCGGGATTCGCAATGCGGTGTGACGCGGCGATGCGCTCGCGCTGTCCGCAAAGTTCCGGCATACCGTAGGTCCACTCAGGGTTTGTGCGGTGTGCCGTAGAAGTGTCGATGATCTTCACAGCGGGATTTTCCGCCAGAGATACCGCTTCGATCGCCGCCGGATCCGGCAAACATAAGAACACGATATCCGCGCTGTTGATCGCTTCTTTGCGGGCGGCGGTATCTTTTCGGTTTTCTTCCGAAAGCGTAATCAGCTGAAGATCGTTTCTTGTTGCCAGCCGATCCGCAATACGGAGTCCGGTGGTGCCGGCGCTTCCATCGATAAATACAGTGGTCATTTGGCTAACATTCCTTTTATGTAGGCAATTTGTGCTTCTACGGAAGCGAGCGAGGTGCCACCCTCGGAAATACGTTTTTCCACACATACCGTAAGGTCGATCGCTTGGTACAGATCCTCGCTGAACAGTTCGCTGAACGAGCGGTAGGTATCAAGCGGCAGTTCCTCCAGCACGGTGTGCTGTTCAATACACAACGCGACCAGTTGCCCCGAGATCTTATAGGCGCTACGGAACGGCAGTCCCTTTTTCACCAAATAATCCGCGAGATCGGTAGCGTTGATAAAGCCCTTTTGTGCCGCCGATTTCATGTTCGCGGTATTGGCGCTCATGGTCGAGATCATACCGGTGAACACCTGCAAGCACATTTTCACGGTGTCGCAGGCATCAAACACGCCTTCCTTGTCCTCCTGCATATCCTTGTTGTACGCAAGAGGCAACCCTTTAAGCGTGGTTAAGAGTCCCATCAGATCGCCGAATACGCGACCGCCTTTACCGCGGACAAGCTCCGCCATATCCGGATTTTTCTTCTGCGGCATAATGGAGGAACCGGTGGTGTACGCATCGGAGAGTTCGATAAACTTGAACTCCCAGCTTGACCACAGAATGATCTCCTCGGAAAAACGGGAGAGATGCACCATCAACGTCGAAAGTGCCCCAAGCAGTTCCACACTGAAATCGCGGTCGGACACACCGTCTAAGCTGTTCAGACAAATGCCGTCAAAGCCCAACCGCTCCGCTTCAAAGCGGCGGTCTGTATCGTAGGTCGTCCCCGCGAGCGCGCAGCAGCCGATGGGGGACTGATTCATGCGTTTGCGGCAATCTTTAAGCCGATCGAGGTCGCGAAGCAGCATCATGGCATACGCCATCAGATGATGGCCAAAGGTGATCGGCTGTGCGCGCTGCAAATGCGTATAGCCGGGCATGATTGTTGCCTTGTATTGCTCGGCTTTCGTAACGATCGCCGTCAGCAACTCCTTGATGAGTGTCGAGATGTCGTCGATCTCATCGCGCAGATACAAGCGAATATCCAAAGCCACTTGATCGTTTCGACTGCGTGCGGTGTGCAATTTTTTGCCAACGTCACCCAAGCGCTCGGTTAATACTTGCTCGACGAACATGTGAATGTCCTCGCATTCCATATCGATCACAAGCGCACCGCTGTCAATATCTGCTAAGATGTTTGACAGACCGTCGATCAGCTGATCGGCATCTCCACTTGTGATGATGCCTTGCGCTGCCAGCATGGCGGCGTGCGTCATGCTGCCCGTGATATCTTGGCGATACATACGGCTGTCAAAACGAATGGACGAGTTGAAATCGTCCGCTATCTTTTCCGTGTTGCCGTCTGTTCTTCCGGCCCACATCTTAGCCATGCGGCATGCTCCTTTATCGTTTATTTCT
>JAFSGO010000002.1 GCA_017440765.1 Clostridia bacterium | reverse complement strand
GTTGCCTACCGTTTGTTTGACGGTGACCATAAAGACATCACGTTGAAACTGTAAGAGAGATTGCGGTTATGAAAACGGTTTTGATTACGGGCGCCTCCCGCGGCATCGGCGGCGCGGCGGCGCGGTTGTTTGCTGAAAACGGATATGCGGTAGCCGTTAACTACTGCTCCTCAAAAGAAGCGGCACACCGTTTGGTTGACGAGATCACGGCGCAGGGCGGCGAAGCGTTTGCGGTGCAAGCGGACGTCTCAAAGGCGGATGAAGTCAAACGGATGGTGCAGGCGGTATACGACCGCTGCGGGCATCTGGATGTGCTCATCCACAATGCCGGTATTGCACAGCAAAAACTACTGACAGACATCGATGAGCAGGAATGGCACCGCATGATGGGGGTACATTTGGACGGTGCGTATCACTGTTGCCGAGCGGTTATCCCCGCCATGGTACGGCAGGGCTACGGCAGTATTCTGACGGTATCCTCCATATGGGGGGTTACGGGTGCTTCGTGCGAAGTGCCGTATTCCGCCGCAAAAGCGGGACTTATCGGCTTCAGTAAGGCACTTGCCAAGGAACTCGGTCCTTCCAACATTCGGGTGAACTGCGTGGCACCGGGTGTGATCCAAACGGATATGTGTGCTTCGTTTGATGAAAACACCTTACGAGGTTTGGCAGACGATACGCCGCTCGGACGGCTGGGAAAACCGGAGGAGGTTGCCGAAGCACTTTTGTTTTTGGCATCTGAGAAGGCCTCCTATATCACCGGGCAGGTGCTTGGTGTGAACGGCGGTTTTGCAATTTAATAAAAACGAAAAGCGATGAGCAACGCTCATCGCTTTTTTATGTATATGTGGCTTTTTTTAGGGAGAAACTGTGGGTAGTATGGTTAGAAAGGAATCGTTCATCAATGACTGATTTTTCACGGGAAATTCTCAGCGCTTTACGCTTAGAAGGCGCTTCGGATCCGAAAAAAGCAACCGTAAAACAGTGGTATACCGCTGTATCCAAAGCGGCGATGGCGCGACTTTGTACAGAGTCGCAGACCGAAACGAACGAAAGGCGGGCGGCGTATTTTTCGGCAGAGTTTTTAATTGGGCGGATGATCGAATCCAATTTACTGAATATGGGATTGCTGGAGGACGTGGAAACGTTGCTTCGCGAAAACGGTTATTCCACCGCCATTTTTGAAGAAATTGAAGATGCGGCGCTTGGCAACGGCGGCCTCGGTCGATTAGCCGCCTGTTTCTTGGATTCTGCCGCTACGCAAGGCATTCCGCTGGACGGGTACGGTATTCGTTACCGCTACGGACTTTTCAAACAACAGATCGTAGACGGCTTTCAAAAAGAGGTGGCAGACGATTGGCTTGTCTTCGGTGACCCGTGGTCGGTACGAAAGGAATCCGAAAAGATCCTTGTCACCTTTGCCGATGAGCAGGTATATGCCGTACCGTACGATACCCCTGTGATCGGATACGGCGGTAAAACCGTCAACCGCCTTCGTTTATGGCAAGCAGAGGCGCAAAATCCATTTGATTTTGCGTTGTTCAATCAACAAAAATACGATCAATCGGTCAAAGAACGTGATCACGCCGAACGGATCAGCATGGTCTTATATCCCAACGATGATACCGAAGCCGGCAAAAAACTGCGTTTAAAGCAACAGTATTTCTTTTGCAGTGCGTCGTTACAGGACATTCTCAAGCGTTACAAGCAGCAGTTCGGCACGGGTTTTTCACACTTTGCCGAGCATTATGCCATTCAGCTTAACGATACTCATCCCACCGTTTCCATCACCGAACTGATCCGTTTGCTGACGGAAGAAGGCGTCTCGTTTGCCGAGGCCTTGCAGATCGCACGCGATACCTTTGCTTATACCAACCATACCATTTTGCCGGAAGCGTTGGAAAAGTGGAATATCAAACTGTTTCGCAGTGTCTTGCCGCAGATATATCGCTACGTTCTGCGCATCCAAAAAGTGCTGGTGCGCGATCTTACGGCGCGTGGTATTACCGATACGAAACCGTATGACATCGTAGACGATACGCACGTTCACATGGCACGGCTCGCGATCTTTGCCTCCCATTCGGTCAACGGCGTGGCGCGGCTGCACAGCGAACTGCTTAAAACGACCGCCTTGCCGGAATGGTATCGGCTGTATCCCGAACGCTTTAACAATAAGACGAACGGCATCACACAGCGACGGTGGTTGGCGCTTGCCAATCGCGAACTCTCGGGGCTTATTACCGAAACCATCGGCAAACGTTGGATCACGGATTTATCGCAACTTAAACAACTTGAGCCCTATGCGGACGATCCATCTTTTTTGCAAATGTTGCACACCGTAAAATCGCTCAAGAAGCAGCAGCTTGCCGAGTACGTGGAGGCGCATAGCGGGTTGCATCTCAAATCCGACTTTTTACTGGACGTTCAAGCAAAACGTTTGCACGAATACAAGCGCCAACTTCTCAATGCCTTCTCAATTCTGGACACTTATTTCCGTATCAAAGACGGTCGCATTACCGATTTTTCACCGACCGCCTACCTGTTTGCTGCCAAAGCGGCTCCGGGTTATACGCGGGCAAAAGCTATCATCAAATTTATCAATGAGATAGCCGAGCTTGTCAATAAAGATACCGCGGTTTCGGATCGTATGCAGGTTTTGTTTTTGCCCAATTATACGGTTTCGTATGCCGAGAAGATCATCCCCGCGGCAGACGTATCGGAACAGATCTCCACGGCGGGAACGGAAGCTTCGGGTACCGGGAATATGAAATTTATGCTCAACGGTGCCGTCACACTCGGCACCTACGACGGTGCAAACATTGAGATCGTCGAGCGAGCAGGGGAGGAAAACAACTATATTTTCGGTGCGCGCGTGGAGGAAC
>JAFSGO010000175.1 GCA_017440765.1 Clostridia bacterium | reverse complement strand
CAGTTCCGCGTCTAAGATCGCTTCATCCGGCAACATAGAATCGCTTACGAGTGGCATCTTACGGCAGTTTTCCGGATCTGACACCACCGAAAAAGAAGTAACCTCTGTGCCGGTACCGCTGGTGGTGGGAATGGCAATCAGCGCGGGACGCGCATAGGACGGCTCTAACTGCAAAGAAACCTCACGAATGGCTTTTGCCGAATCAATGGCAGAGCCGCCGCCGATCGCGATCAGCACATCCGGCCGCTGCTGCAACACCGCTTGTGCACCAAGGGCAATCTTTTCGAGCGGCGGGTCGGGCACGACGTCGTCAAACACTTGCCAGGCAACGTCATTTTGTTGTAGGCGAACGGTGATCAAATGGATCAGCCCACTGCTTACCACAAATTTGTCCGCCACCAGCAACGCATTGCGGTACGGAATATCCGCCAAACGGTCCAGCGAATTTTCTCCAAAATAAATGTGTGTTTTGATGTCAAAGTGTTTCATTTTCCGGTCACCGCCTCATGTTTTCTACTATACCATTTTTTGAAAAGATTGTCAATAAATTGTCAATGTTTTGTTTCCTTTTTCACCCCTCCACCGTTGACTTTTAGGGAACGTTTGTGATACACTACTTGTAATAAACAGTTCCTTATGAAAGGGTGTTGTTGTAATGAAAATTTTAATGATCGGTGCCCATCAGGACGACAACGAGTTCCGTTGTGGCGGACTTGCTCACAAGTATGTGAAAATGGGCTACGAGGTTCGCTTTTTAAGTCTGTGCAACGGCTGCGGCGGTCACCATATCATGACCCCCGCCGAAACCACTGCGCGTCGCGCTAAAGAATCGGCCGCCGTGGCAAAATTGCTCGGCATTCGATACGACGTATGGGAAGATATGAACGACTGTTCTTTGATGCCCACGCTCGAAAACCGTCGCCGTTTAATTCGCTATATTCGCGAATTTTCACCCGATCTCATCATTTCGCACCGCACAAATGACTACCACGCCGACCACCGTGCAGCGGGTATGTTGCTCCAGGATGCGTCATATATGCTGATCGTGCCGCACGAGTGCCCTGACGTACCGGCTATGGAGAAAACACCTATCATCTTATACAATGAAGATTCTTTCACGGAACCCGATTTCCATGGTGACATTGTGTTGGATATGGACGATGAGAATGATTTCAAATTACAGATGGCGCATATCAACGTGTCCCAGGTTTACGAGTGGTTGCCGTTTACCAAGGGCTACGCAGACGAAGTACCGGAAGGTGATGCCGAACGTTTTGAATGGCTCAAAGGTCCGTACAAAATCACCCCTGAGTCCACTGACGAGGAAATCCTGAATGCCAGCCGCGGCGGTAGCGGATACGATCTGCGCAACGCGCAAACGGCATCCCGTTTCCGCAAAGAACTCATTAAACGGTATGGCGAGGAGCGCGGCTCCAAGATCCGCTATGCCGAAGCGTTCCAGCTCTGCCCGTACGGCGGCGCACTCACCGAAGAACTTAACAAAAAACTCTTCTCCTTGTAAATCCGCATATAATTAACCAGAACCGCTCAACGGCTGTTGAGCGGTTCTTTTATGCTTTGTTCCATTGCTTTGTATATGTGATGACACTCATTGGGTGTGCAGGAGTGAAGGTTGCTTTTTCTCGGTAATCCCCACACGTCAAACAACCACGGCCCGATCCACTCGTGATAACCACAGGATTGTACACAACCAAGCAGAATTGCGAGGGCCGCTTTGCGCGGTGACATGAAAATCACCTTCATGGGATATTTAATAAGCGCAAAAATCCATTTCGGATAATGTGCTGTAATGTTGGTCAGCGTGATGCCGGGATGGCACACCGAAAGTGTCACCTTTGTTTCTGAACGAAACAGCTCGTACAAAGAGAACATCAGGTAACGCTTAGCGTTACCGTAGACAAGCGACGCCTGCCTGCGGGTGGAAAAATCCACGTCCTTGGCATCGGCTTTGGAATACCGATACGCGATACTGCCGACAACAACCACCCGTCCCCCGCGCTCGCGAAGTTGTGGCAGTAATGCCTTGGTGATGTAATACGGCGCTACGGCATTGATCGTGAAAACGTTATCGTACCCCTCGGGTGTGGTATACCGTGGAATACTGTACGCTCCTGCGTTGTGAATCAGAATATCCACCGGCAACCGTTTCACTTCTTCACACGCCGCTTTCACGGACGTCATATCGTCCAGCGTCACATGAACGTGTTGCAAGACGGCGTGGGGGAATTCCGCTTTAAGTGTCGCACGCAAAGCCGCCGACCGCTCGGGTGAGCGATCCAGCATAATCAAAGACGCCCCCGACGCTAACAGTAAGCGGCACAGTTCCTTGCCGATCCCGCCGGTCGAGCCGGTGATGGCCACGGTTTTTCCGCTGAGATCGATCGAATGATGATGTAACCACCTATCAAAATGCACGCCGCTCACCTCCACGGCTTTATCATATCAAGTTGTACGTATTTCGTCAAGAATCGGCCGATTTATCGTGTTTGCAAAAACGCACCGATGCGATCAATGGCGCGCTCAAGTTCCGCTGCTTTCGGTAACATGACCAAACGGAAATGATCCGGCTGATCCCAGTAAAAACCACTGCCCGGAACAACCAAAATATGCTCCTCTTCCAACAATGCGGCGGCAAACTGCTTGTCGCTTTCAAAACCGTAACGCGTAAACTCTACACGCGGGAATAGATAAAAGGCAGCTTTATTGGGAACGTAAGAGGCCGCTTCTATGCGATCAAGCGCCCAACAAGTCGCCGCACGTTGCTCCGAAAGACGACCTTGTATCATGGTCTCGGTATATGCCGCGTCCTCAAGAGCGGTCGGGATCACTAACTGCATCAACGCGTTCGAGCACAACCGAACCGATGCAAGTGTTGTGAGAGCGCGGTTAAGAGGTGCCGTTTCCGCACGCGGTCCGCTGAGTACCAGCCACCCGCAACGTAACCCGCACAAACAATGAGATTTGGACAAGCCGTTCATGGTCACGATCGGTACGTCGTCGCACAGCGACGCGATTGAGGTGTAAGGAGTTCCATCCATCATTAAACGATCGTAGATCTCATCTGACCAGATCGTAAGCCCGTGTTCGCGCGCTAAAGAGATAACCTCTTGCAACAAGGTCTCACCATAGACCGCGCCGGTGGGGTTATTGGGATTTATTAACAAAACGGCACTTGTTTTTGCGGTCACCTTGCGGCGCATATCCGCAATATCGGGACACCAGTCCGCTTGCTCATCGCACCGATAAAACACCGGCTTTGCTTTGACCATGACGATCTGATTCACCCACAACGAATAGCACGGCATGGGAACGAGCACCTCATCCCCTTCGTTAAGCGATACCGTTGTGAGCATCGAAGCAATTTCGCTGACGCCGTTTCCGATAAACACGTCGTCCGTTTGAGCGTCCCGTATACCGTGCGCGCGGTGATAGTCACGAATGGCCTCTCTCGCCGCCGCCATACCGCGTACATCGCAATATCCCAACGCTTGTTCAGCACGATCTGTCAAAACCGTTTTTACGCTTTCAGGCATGGTAAAGCCAAACGTCGCGGGGTTACCGGTATTTAATTTAAGGATCTTCTCTCCCGCCTTTTCCAATTCCAATGCACGATAATAGGTCTCTCCACGAATATCGGAATGTACGTCCGTCATTACAGTTGATACTTGCACTGCGCTGCCACACCTCTCAAAAATTTCTCTCTTGATTATAAATCCTCTTTCGTGTATAATCAAATATATATAAAAATATGATTTACATAATCATTTGTTTATGGGTGGTCGTTATGTTTCAGTATGCCGATTATATTTATGAAATTTATAAAACGGGAAGTTTCACAGCGGCGGCGCGCAACCTGTTTATTTCGCAACCCGCATTAAGTGCAACCGTGAAAAAGGTAGAACAAGCACTGAACGTTCAGTTGTTTGATCGGCAGACCTCGCCCTTGTCCCTTACTCCGGAGGGGGAGGCCTATGTCCGCGCCATAGAGGAGTTATACCGCACACGCCGTAATTTTGAAAATTACCTGGCGGATGTCGCAGCGGTGCGCGTGGGTAGTGTGGCGGTCAGCAGCGCTACGTTCACGTCCTCGTTCGTGTTGCCAAAGATCATCACCAAATTTGCAGGCACCCGCCCTCACGTTCGTGTGGATGTCACGGAATCGAACTCCAAAGAACTGGAAGCCCTGCTGATCAATGAAAAAACCGATTTACTGTTAGATTATCATTTTGACGACAGTACAACCATCAAATTACCGCTCTTACAAGAGCAGGTGTTGCTCGCTGTGCCGGCCGATTTTTCTGTTAACGACCCGCTGCACGACTTTGTACTCACCGCAGAGGATATCCGTACCGATCGGCATTTGGATTCACCGACCGTGTCGCCGAAATTATTTGAAAACGAACCGTTTGTACTTTTAAAAAATGGAAACGACATGCGCACTCGCGCTGACGTATTGTGCCAAGAGCACGGGTTTGCGCCGCGTGCCGTCATGCTGTTGGATCAGCTACTCACATCGTATAACGTGGCTCATTCCGGCATGGGCGTTGCCTTTGTGACCGACACCTTGGTGAAGGCGGTGCCGGCAACGGATCGTCTTTGTTTTTACAAAGTGGGCGGCGATGCAGCCAAACGCACACTGTATATCGCGCACAAGAAAAACCGCTATCTTAACCGAGCTGTTCAATCGTTTATCGAAACAGCCATTAGTGTATACGCATAAAAAGAGCCGAAGTTTCGCTTCGGCTCTTCTTTATTATTTATTAAAATGCGCTGTCAAAGTCGTCTTGATTATCCACAAAAGTAAAGGTGATCGACTTTGTATCGCTCTCCTCCGGCTGTAAAAACGGAAGAAGACCGTCTGCACGCTGTTTGCAACGAGGAGCAGGATTGACGTTACCCGGCTCAATGCCCAGCACGTAATCACGTCTGCCCATCATCTTCCATTCGGTCAAGCACGGCAGGTCTTTTTTAGCGTACGAATACACCACACCGGCATCAATGTCGGGGTTGTAAATACCCGCGTGTACGTTGCCGTCTTTTTGCTCCATCATATCATAGAAGTAGCAGCGTTCCTCGTAGTCCGCCTGCGGCTCCTCCATGATAAGCGCCGTATCGACGGTATCTTGCGAGAGCTGGGAACTTGCCCAAATGCGGGTGTTCGGGATACGCACCACGCTGTTCTCAGAAAGCAACGGATACCCCATGTTGCAATGATACAGCAAGCAGAAAGGTGCTTCTTTTGCCCCTTCGTTCGTAACCGTATCGGTCATCGTAAAGGTATCCTCGGTGTACGAGACCGTATACACGCGCTGCAATACCATGCGGCGGCCGAAGATCACACAATCACGCACGGTGGTTTTGATAACCAAGCCCTCGTCGGTTTCTTCTATGCCGTTGAGCTGTGCAGGCACATGGCTGATCGAGCCGTGCTGCGGCAGCACCTCGCCCTCGTCCTCACACGGGCCGCCCGCGCTTTCAAAGCCGCAGGTGGTCATAAAACCGGCTGTGAAGGATTTTAAGAAGCCGAGACCTACGGGATCACGGAAGGTGGGCGCCACATTACCGCAGGGAGACATGTATGCCATGTTCTTACCCTTGTAGATCACACGGTTCATATCCGCAGCGCGGTCCAGCGAGATCCACAGCTCCAAGCCGAGACCGTTTCGCACGTACAAAAAGCGCATACCGTCGCCTTTACCGCCCTGAAGACGGTACACCTCGGCGCCGCGCGCCTGCAGCGGATGACCAACATAGTACTTCATAGCAAACACTCCTTATTCGTAAATCGGGAACTGCTCGCACAGTGCCACGACCTCGCGCGTTACGCGCTCTTTGGTGCCCTCAAAATCCGTGGCAACGTCGTGGATCCAAGCCGCAATTTTTTTCATTTCCTCTTTACCGAAGCCGCGGGACGTGACCGCAGGCGTACCGATACGCACACCGCTGGTGACGAACGGGCTTGCAGGATCGTCGGGAATGGCGTTCTTGTTAACGGTGATATGCACCTCGTCCAAGCGATGCTCCAGCTCCTTACCGGTGACACCCATGGAACGCAGATCCAACAGCATCAGGTGATTATCCGTACCGCCGGATACCAGGTCAAAGCCCTGTTTGACAAGTTCTTCTGCCAACACCGCGGCGTTGTCCACGATGTTCTTCTGATACACCTTAAACTCATCGGTAAGTGCCTCGCCGAGAGCGACAGCTTTCGCCGCAATGATGTGCATCAAGGGGCCACCCTGGATACCGGGGAAGATCGCTTTGTCGATCTGCTTGGCGAACTGCTCACGGCACAAGATCATACCGCCGCGAGGTCCGCGCAGGGTCTTGTGGGTGGTGGTGGTCACGATATCGGCATACGGCACGGGGTTGGGATGCAGACCTGCTGCGACCAAACCGGCAATGTGCGCCATGTCCACCATCAGGTACGCGCCGACTTCATCTGCGATCTCACGGAATTTGGCAAAGTCGATGGTGCGCGGATACGCACTGGCGCCCGCCACGATCAGTTTCGGTTTGCATTCGAGAGCCGTCTTGCGTACCGCATCGTAATCAATGCGCTGGGTCTCGGAACTGAGCGCATAGGGTACGGCGTTGAAATACATACCCGACATATTCACGGGAGAACCGTG
>JAFSGO010000174.1 GCA_017440765.1 Clostridia bacterium | reverse complement strand
TATCATACCCGGCAGACACGATGATCCTGTACGCGTCCCCACGTTTTTCGATTGTCGCCATAATAAAAAATACCCCCTTGGCAAAAAATGATTGCATTTTAAGCCGGAGGTATGCTATACTGTGGGTGGTTTCATGGCCCACGGTCGAGCATCCTCTCGGCTGTGCTGCCCTCGTTCCTGTTGGCGCAGGAGCGGGGGCTTTTTTATTTTGTTATACCGTCAAGCCCTCGATTGCGTATTCATACAAAAACGCTTTAACCTTGTCCGGCTCTCCTGTGTTGTAGTAGTCCACCAACAACTCGTTAAACTGTTGCATGTTGGCTTCTTTGATGGTGAGCATACCCGCTCCCGCATTTAACAATACTTTGTTTGCCGCCACAAGCGACGTGCGCTTGTTGCCGTCCCAAAAGAGCTGTGAGCGGGCACCCCACGTAAAGACGTTCAGCGCCTTTTCGGTGGCGGTGGTATCGGCCAACAGAATAGCGGCAAGCTCCTCGATCACCGTCTCCTGATCGGGGACAGGCGGCTCATAGTCCGTGCCGGAGATCCCCACCGTGCCGGTACGCAGCTTCCCCCACTCCAACGCTTCATTGCGAGCGATATACCCGTTGAGCGTGCAGAGGTAATCAAGATCGAGCGGATCATCGACCGAGCCGAGCAGGAACCGCCACGCATCCCGCATATTCAAAATGGCTTGAATATCGTCAAGCCGCACGTTCGGCACGTTCACGCCATCAAGGATCGTCTTTGTCTGCGGGAACGTCACGGCGCGGTTTTCCATCCGCATGCCGCAATAGACGTTAGAATCCCACCGCTTTTTCGCCAAGAATAAACTCTGCTCGGCGGTGAGGTGATACTTATCTTTCATTGCGCATTCTCCTTTCTGCATTCCCGGTGAGCGGGCAGATCAAGCAGTTTATCTACAAACGGCTGTGCATCCGGACGCTGACGGTATGCGCGTAGCAGTTTCCACTCGTGAGCTGTTGGGTTATCCTTCACCCGCTCGCTTTCGATAAGATCTGATTTGTGAACACCGAAATAATTTGCTAAAAGTTCAATCTTATCGATACGGGGATACTTTTTTGCTGAGAGCCATTCGGAAACCGTGGAATATTTAAGACCCAAATCAGCGCACAATTGATTCCGATCTACGCCTTTTTGATTCATATATTGCCTAAGATTATCTGCAAAAACAGTCCCTAAATCCGCCACAAGCGCACCGTCCTTAATCTACAAAATCGGGAAGCGTATCTGCGCTGTCCACCAATTCAATAAAACGCTGCGGCGAAACAGGTGTGCCACGTGCCGCAACTAAGATCTCCGGTTCCTCTGATGGCGAAACATCCAACAGCTTGTCAACAGCGGGCTGGATCGCCGGCTTGTCACGGTAGGCAAGTACCACCTTTTCCTCGTGTTGGGTCAGCTTTCCCACCTTTTGGGTAATGCTCAGCGGTTCGCTTTCCCAACCCATGATCCATGCCGGTGATACACCTGTTGCCGCCGCTATTTTCTCGACAGCACTCAAAGGGATGCGGTTAGTCTTCCCATTAAGATATCTTTGGAGCGTTGAGTGTGATACACCCGTCAATTGTTCGAGATCCATATACGATAATCCGGCACTCGCGACCGCTGTTTTCATTCTCAAAACTTCATTCTCCATTTTCATCACCACCGCTATGATATCACGCTCATCTCAAAATTGCAATAGAAAAACGCAAAAAAACTAAAAAATGTCTCAAAATGAGTTGACACGCCGCATTGACCGTGCTACAATAAAGCCGTCTCAATTTGAGACAGTCGGGAGGTGAGAACATGGTCAACGTAAATTTGTTAAAGGCCGCCATAGTAGAGGCGGGGTATAACCAAGCAAAGCTGTCCGCCGCTATGAAATGGGCGCCCAATACCACAAGTGCAAAGGTAAACGGCCGTAGTGAGATTACTTTATGTGAAGCTCGCTGCTTGTGTGAAATATTAAATATCCACAATGCAGAGCGGCGCAACGAGATTTTTTTTGCAAAAAATATCTCAAATTGAGACGAGAAAGGAACAAGAGCCATGAACCCAAAAGAAATAGCACAGCACGTTTTGTTGGAACACGGCATATCGGAATTGCCGGTCAGAGTGGCGAATCTGTGCGACGAGTTTGGAATCACCATCAAGGTAGCAAACAGTTTACGTATGAAAGAATATATGGGCTTAGCTATGGTCGTAGACAAGAAGCCCTATATCATCATCGAAACGAGCTATTGCATTGAATCCCAAAAATTTACCGCCGCTCATGAGCTGGGGCATCTTTTGCTCGGCCACGTTGGCAGTTGGAAAGACGCAAGCGGGATCCAGCGCCCATCAGAAACTTGCATTGAACCAGATGCAAACGCTTTTGCTGAGGAACTGACAATGCCGGAGTGCGTGCTGATGAGCTGCGGGATCACGACGGTACGGCAGATAAAAAAGCTGTGCAGGATCCTGCCCGAAGATTCCAAACGAACGGCGGAACGTGTCCGGCAACGCCTAAAAAGCGGTGATCCTTTTACACCGACAGAGCAATGGATCGTGCGTCAGTTTGCCGACTACATACAACAGCACACGGCAAAATCCGTCTATCGAAAGGAGCGGGCAGTATGCGCCACAAATTCTTAGCACAGCCGGAGCAGATCACCCGGCATTACGGGATCCGTCCCGCCATCTTCGAGGGTGTATTGCCGGTGTATGCAGTCGTACTGTTGGAGCATCCGCAGCACGTGATTCTCAGCTTAGTAAAGCAACCCGCCGCCGCGCATTATTGTCACGACTTGGAGCGGGCGAATTTCGGATATGACGAGGTGGAGATATGAATAATCAAGCCGTGATCGCAACCGCACAACAGACATTATTGGCGCACGGTGTATCACAACTTCCAATACGCGTATATCCGTTTTGTGATCGGATGGGGATCCACTGCAAGCTCTATCACCCAAAAGACGACAACGACGGATGCTGCGGTATACGCAACAATACCGTATACATTTTTATCGCTGAACGATTTACCCCGACCACAAAAAAAGACCTACGGCACACCGCCGAATACCGACGATTTACAACCGCACACGAGCTCGGGCACGCACTGCGTGGTCACGTCGGCCCCTGGTCTTGGACGGACGAGGACAGCAACGTGCACCACATTGCTTGGTGCGGAATAACACAAAAGCAGTTTGATACAAAGCGGATATATTACAAAGAAATGGAACAGGAAGCGGACGATTTCGCCGCCGAGCTGCTTATGCCGCAATGCGTGTTGCTGACGCTCGGCGTCACCTCGGCAAAAGAAATCGCGCAATTGTGCGAAACTACATACCCCGACGCACTCCGGGTATGGAAAAGGATCCGCAAACGCTTAAAACAAGGTATCGGTTTAACGCCGACAGAGTATCGAGTGGTGGGGCGATTTTCGGAGTACATACGCCAACACCACAACCGTAAGGCGGCAAGCGCCAATGTTTGACCATCGATCGCGCGACATGGCGTTAAAACTGCTCCTGTATGGTGGTGTGCGTACGCTGCCGATCGCGGTAGGTCCGCTATGTCGAAAGATTGGAGTCACGGCTAAGCTGTTTACGCCGGAGGATGAAAACGATGGTATCAGTATCATTGTAGATGGAGAACCGTTTGTATTTGTCGGCGAAACCAGTAGCCCGGAGCGGCAACGGTTTACAGCGGCACACGAACTCGGTCACATCGTATTGGACCATCTCCAACAACGCATCCCCCGAGAACTGAATATCGAACGCGAAGCATCCGAATTTGCCGCGGAGTTAATAATGCCGGAGTGCATACTGATGGCGTTAAACGTGACCACCACCCAACAAATTATGGATCTTTGCAGGGTAAGTTACCCTGCTGCGTTCCTGGCTTTGAAGGCATTGCAGAACAGAACCGACCCGCTCACGCATTTAGAGCGAGCCGTGCTCCATCAATTCCACGTAGAAAAGAGAGAGTGAAAATATGAGCATACGCAAACGAACCCCGCTCGACGTTTGCGCCGAGTTGGGGATCACCACCGTCGAAGTAGATATCAAAACAAACGAGGGGTTTTGCTTTGTATACAACGGGCAACCGTTTGCATTTACCAAGGCCGGATGGCCGGACACAAAACGCGATACCGCTTTACGCGTTATGATCGCGCAACTGTTGCTCGGCTATGTCGGCGCGTGGGGTGATGATTTTGTTTACGATGCAAGGAACACCCCCGACAGTATACAGGTAACACAGATCCGTGAAACCATCGCGGATATGTTTGGAGAAATGTGAGGATATGAAATGACAAAAGAGCAAAAAGATTTCTGCTTTGAATTGGAAAACTGCGCACAGGAGATCGCGGCCGTGCAACAGACCTTTTCCGCCATCAGCGTGGCCGCCGCATCGGATACGTTCACGATCGGGCCGCAAACGTTGTTGATCCCGTGCACAACTCTGATGCAGATCGCCAACCAAATGGACGAGCTGTACGACAAAGCAACAGTACTCTTCGCACAGAAAGGAGAATGACAATATGGCAGCACGCATGAGAACCATCAACGAGGCAGCCAAAGAACTGAAAGCCGAGGATCCCGCCACGGCCGTTT
>JAFSGO010000173.1 GCA_017440765.1 Clostridia bacterium | reverse complement strand
TATCGCCCGAGCACAGCAGCGTGGTGAGCAGGTGTCGCTTGGTGGCGAGACGACAGGCGCTACAACTTTTACACAAATCACTGCGGAACCGACAATCATACATCTCATCAGCCGTCGGTATGCCGCACAGCCGTAATAATTTTACTTCCAATCCGAAGCTCCCTTAGTGGTTAGCTTAAACGGTGCAGTTTAGATCGGGAGAGGTTACAATGAGCAATGGCTTAAGAAGAGAAACAACCGCTCCGTGGTATCCAAATCACGGCGGTGCCGACGCCGAGGCAGATGCCCTGCGGCAAGAGATTTTACGTGCGGAGGACAAACTGGTTATTACCGGTACGAAGTATTATATTTCTCCCAACGGCGACGATGCTCATAATGGTTTATCTCCCGCAACCGCCTGGAAGACGACAGGCGCACTTATCGCGCACAATGATCTCCTCAAAGCAGGGGATGCCGTACTTTTTGAGCGCGGTTACGTATACCGTTGCCCCGCTACGATTAACGCTGTAAGCGGTGTGACCTATGCAGCTTACGGAACGGGTGAGAAGCCCGCTCTGTATGGTTCGGCAGCCAACTATGCTTTGCACAAGTGGAAACCGACCGACGAAAATGACAGTATTTGGCAGCTACCCTTGGACACCGTGGAAGCGGGCATTATTGTGTTTAATCACGGCGTTGCAACCGGTATGCCGAAGTATTTCGGCATCGATGAATTAGTAAAAAATGGTGATTTTCATCATGATCTTGAAAATCACGTTTTATATATGTATTTAGACAAAGGCAATCCTGCCTCTGTTTACGATGATATTGAGATTGGCACGCGGGCTACAATTCTTAATGTTCCGCGTGATACGGTGGATATCACCGTTGATAACTTGGCATTTAAATATGCTGGTTTGTTTGCTTTTTTTGCAAGCGAGGGTGTGAAAAACACCCGTATCACCAACTGCGAGTTTGGATGGGTCGGTGGCTGTCGCTTTATGGAAAGCCAGGTGGGCCTCGGCAATGCCATTTCCTATTGGCAAGGTGCTATCGATGCGCTTGTGGAGAATTGCTGGATCTACCAGTGCTACGATGCGGGCATCACCCCACAGGGTGTTGGCTCGCCCCATACCTATAATAATTTAGTATTCCGAAATAATTTGATTGAATACTGCAACTACCCCATTGAAGTGTTTGACCGAAACAACGAAACCGTCTGGGACGGACTTCTCATTGAAAACAACATATTGCGTTTTGCCGGCTATGGATTTTTGTCGGCAGCTGCGCGGCCGGATAGCCGTATCGGCGTCGCAAATTATGTTGGCTGGAGTTGGAACTACGATACGTTCCCTGGTAAGGGGTTCGTGATGCAAAACAACATTTTTGATTGTTCTGCCAGCAACCTTGTTTTCTGGCATGGAAAAACCTATACGGAAGGATTGACCATTTCGGGAAACAGCTTCTTTCAGAAAGCGAATGCCAACGGCAAAGCGATTCATTTCGCAAAAAATGAGCCACAATTCGCTACAAATCAAGAAGAACTTGAAGTGGCTGTTCGCTTGTTTGATCCCGATGCAAAAGTTATTAAATGGTTAGATTGATTTTGCAAGTGGCCATCAAACATCTTTGCAACAAAGCGTAAATGTTATCACGAACATTATCATGACATTCGTTTAGTGATACGTTAATACCGAGGTGTTAGCTATGAGTAAATTGCTTTTGAAAGAAGTACATACCGAGGTTCTTCCAAAGGGGAACAGCGCTGCCAAATGGAATCCCCAAAAAGGCGGTGCCGATGTCGAGGCGGAGGCCTTGCGGCAGGAAATTCTGAATGCCGAAGATAAGCTGGTTATCACCGGCACAACCTATTACGTTTCTCCTAACGGTGACGATTCAAACGATGGTAAATCGCCCGAAAACGCCTGGAAGACCTTGGATGCGGTTAGAAAGCACGAGGATATTTTTGAAGCGGGCGACGGAGTATTGTTCGAGCGCGGCGGTATCTGGCGTTCCCAGATTACTTTGGAAGCCACCATGTTTAATCCGGCTGTGGAAAAACCGCCGTTACCGATTTTGTTCAGAGCAAAATCCGGTATGTCGTACGGTGCATACGGCACAGGCCCCAAACCGGCGATCTACGGTTCCTTTAAGAACTACGCTTGGGAAGAGTGTTGGGAACCAACCGAGTACGACAATATTTGGAAGGTTGAAACCCCGTTTGCCGATTGCGGTGTCATCGTGTTTAACCACGGTGAAGAAGCAGGCATCAAACGCTTCATGGGTCATCACATCGAGAAAATCGATGATTTGAAAGAGAACTTTGAATTTTATCACGATTTCGTAAACGGTATTCTGTATCTGTATTTAGATAAGGGCTGCCCGCACGAAGTGTATGAAGATATCGAACTGTGTCTTCGTGAGGATTTCTTGTTTATCGGACAAGAGATCGAAAACGTAACGGTGGATAATCTGGCAATCAAGTATTTTGGTCACTACGGTAGCCAAATCAAAGCCAAAACCAAAAATATCCGCTTTACCAACTGCGAAATGGGTTGGATCGGCGGATGTGTATGGGTATATTCTTCCTATCCGTATTCTCCCGGTGCTCGTCTCGGCAATGCCATTGAGTTCTGGGATGATTCCGAAGACGCCTTGATGGAATACAACTGGATATACCAAATCTTTGATGCCGGTTTATCTCCACAGGGAATCAGCCCTGCCGGTCATTTCAAAAACATGGTAATGCGTAAGAATCTCCTTGAGTATTCTACGTATAACATTGAGTTCTTCCATCGTACTCCGGGAACCGATTGGGATGGTTATTATATCGAAGATAATATCATCCGTTTTTCCGGCTACGGTTGGGGAGATCAAAGACATACGCCGTATTCCACGTCTAACATCTGCGGCTGGACATTTACATACGATGTTTCCCCGCGAATTTATATCCGTAACAACATTTTTGATTGTTCGAAGTATAATACGGTATTTTGGCACTGGGCCGACGGCCGTGAATATCCGGAAGTGGAAATTTCCGGTAACACCTTCTACGAGAAGGATGGTGGAACCGGTAAAGCGATCCATTATGCCGGCAACGACGAAATGACGGCAAGTAATCAAGAAGAATTGGAAGCGGCGATGAAAGCGTTTGATTCCAATCCCAAACTTATCAAGTGGTTACCGTAAACAGCGGTGAATGTTCAATGGAATTTTGTAATTTTTAAAAAAGGTGGTGTCGGCAATGAAAAGGATGTTGGCCTTTGTTGCTGCGTTGGTGTTAGTGGTCGCGTTAGTTCCTGCGTATGGCGTATACGCTGCTGAAACGGATATCGGAACGGAAACCGAGCCGCAAACCGATGCAACAATTATCGAAACCCCCGATGCTTCCTACGAGGCATATCTCTCTGCGCTCCCGTCCTTGGAACAAGCGCAGACGGGTGTGGAGGCGGCTGTTAATGCCGTTTTGGGTAAAGATCCCGTCACGATTACGGTCGAAGTACCGGTAGATGGTTTATATTCTATCGGTATGGAGTATAAGGCAACAGAGCGCAAAACGGCGCCTATTGAAGTTGCACTCAAAGTGGATGATAACGTCCCTTATGAGGCGTTAAATGCCCTTGAATTTCCTCGCATGTGGACAAACACGGGTGAGGTCAAAACGGACGGACAAGGAAACCAGATTCCTCTGGAGCAGATTCCGTATGAAGGATTCTATCGCAACATTGCACTTAACACATCGGGGTGGAATGCTGATCCGTACTTGATCTCGCTGACTGCGGGTACGCACACGGTCACCATTACACCTGTATCAGGCAACTTTGAACTTAAGACATTCTTCTTTGGCGGCGAGGATGCCGTGTCGTCTTACGAGGAACCGGCAGATACCGGCAAGTATTATGACGGTGACATGGTCGTCCTGGAAGGTGAAGCGGCAGATTTGACGAACAGCTTTTGGATCACGGTCAAATCCGATGTGACATCTCCGGAAGTTACCCCCCACGATGCTGAGAAAAATGTTCTTAACTATGTGGGCGGCAACTGGAAAACCAGTGGCGATACGGTCATTTGGAAAACACCCAAATTGAAAGCCGGTTACTATCAGGTCGGATTTTCTTTCCGCCAAAACACAGTTATTGGTTCTTCCAGCTATCGTGCTTTAAAGATCGACGGTAAGTTACCGTTTGCTGAAGCGGGGGAGGTAGCCTTCCCGTACGACAACGGCTGGCAGCGCCAATTCTTTGCCGATAAGGAAAACAACAATACGCCGTATCTCGTCTATTTGGATGAGGGCGAACACGAAATTAGCTTAACGGTTACCCAGGGCACGATGTCCGACATTACCAGCTTGTTGCGTGATGCTGTTTCGGTACTGGGCGACTTGTACATGGATATCGTCATGATCACGGGTGAATCCGTCGACATGTACCGTGACTATGAGTTGTTTAAGCAGATTCCCGATATGGAATCTCGCATCAACGATTCTATAGAAAAATTAAACGAATCATTGGTGCTTTTGGAAAAAGCTTCCGGAAGTACCACCGGTTCCCATGCCGGTGTCATCAAAACGATGATCCAGGTGTTGGATCAAATGCTGAAAAACAAATTTACCGCACATCGTTATAAGAGCAACTACTACAGCAGTTATTGTAGTCTTAGCGCAACGTTGAGCGAAATGCGCAGCATGCCCCTGGATATCGATCAGATTTATTTGACGAAACCGGGCGACAAATTACCGAAGAAAACGGGCTTTTTCAGCAGCATGGCTTTCTCGATTCACCGACTCGCTGCCTCCTTCTATTTGGATTACAACAACGTTTCCGGTGCGGCAGAGGGTCAACAGTCGATTGATATCTGGGTTAACTGGGGTCAAGATCAAGCACAAGTTTTGAACTCCCTTAATCAAACCTTTACCGAGAAGACCGGCATTGCTGTTAATTTGAAGATCGTAAATGCTACGATCGTGCAAGCGGTTTTGTCAGGAAAGGGCCCCAACGTAATCTTACAGCACAACCGAAGCGAGCCGGTTAACCTCGCGATGCGCGGCGTTTTGAGAGATCTAAGTTCTTTCTCAGATTGCAACGAGGTTTTGGAGCGGTTTATGCCCGGCGCAGAAGATCCTTATTATTATAAGGATAAATTATACGCATTGCCGGATACACAAAACTTTTACATGATGTTTATCCGCACCGATATTTTCAAACAATTTGGCCTTGAAATTCCGAAAACGTGGGAAGAATTTGAGGAAGTCACGAAGATATTGGCTCGTAACAATTTAGATGCATCTATACCGTATTTGCAGATTGCGTCTACCACAGCGACAAATGCCGGTGTTGGTAGTTTGAGTTTGTTCCCCAGCTTGGTCATGCAACGCGGATTGTCGCTGTATGCTGAGGATGGCAAGAGTACGACCTTGTCCACTCCGGAGATCATTCAGACCTTTACCGATTGGACAGATTTCTACACGAAACTGAAAATACCGGTTACCGTTGATTTCTACAACCGCTTCCGTACCGGTACTTGCCCGATGGGTGTCGCTGTGTATTCCACGTACAACACCCTCAAAGCAACGGCACCGGAAATTGAAGGTATGTGGACAATGGTCCCGATTCCCGGAACAGTGCAAAAAGACGGAACAATCAACCAAGCGTCTACCGGTGGTGGTACCTCTTGCTCGATTTTGAAATCGACACCGGAAAAAGAGGAAGCTGCTTGGGAGTATTTGAAATGGTGGACGGATACCGAGACCCAGACCAATTACTCCATGACGGTTGAATCCATCTTAGGTCCGACCGGTCGTATCGCCATTTCCAACACCGAGGCAATGTTGGATGGTCTTTCTTGGGAAGATGATGCCGCTGATCAGTTAAGAACAGCGTGGAGTCAGGTGAAAGAAGTTCCGGAGGTTCCCGGTAGTTACTATATCGCACGTTCCATTGATCATTGCTTCTGGAATGTTGTCAATTCCGGTAAGATCCCGAAAGATATGCTCAACAAGTGGGGCCTTGAAGTGGATAGCGAAATTGAGCGCAAATGGAAGCAGTACGAAAACAGGTAAGCAAACCTGATAGTATGTAGTAATTGTTAAGTATCCGGCAAACGACCGATGTCGTTTGCCGGGCACTCGCAGATTTATGTAACAAGAGGAGGAAACAGGGTGAAAACGAAAACAATACCCACCTCAAAATCGAAATTGTCCGGAGCAGGAGAAAACACAGCTTCCTGGTTGTTGCTGGCACCGTTTATGGCGTTCTTTATTTTGTGTACGCTCATTCCGGTCGCCTCTTCGGTCGTGCTTAGTTTCTTTGATTACGATATGGTTTCAACCCCGATTTTCACGGGAATTCAGAACTATATGCGTATGTTCACAGACGACAGTGTGTTTTTCACGGTTTTGGGCAACACATTAAGATTTGCAGTCATAACCGGTCCGTTAAGCTTTTTACTTTCTTTTTTGCTTGCCTGGTTGATTAACGAATTTCCGCATACCGTCCGCAGCATCTTGTCCTTTTTGTTTTACGCGCCGGCGTTGGTCGGTAATGCCTATTACATTTGGCAGGTTGCTTTCTCAGGCGATAGTTTCGGTTATGTCAATAACTTATTGATCAGTTTAGGTTTCATCACCGAGCCGATTCAATGGTTAAAAGATGTCGCCTACAATTCTACGATCATTATGGTCGTACAGTTGTGGATGAGCATGGGTGTTTCGTTCTTGGCAAACATTTCCGGTTTGCAGAACGTGAATACCGAATTGTACGAAGCGGGCGCGATCGACGGCGTTCGCTCACGTTGGCATGAATTGTGGTATATCACACTTCCGTCCATGAAGAGTATTTTGCTGTTCAGCGCGGTCATGCAGATCCAGTCCGTGTTCTCAATCAGCGTCGTTGTTACGACTTTGGCGGGTTACCCCAGTGTCAACAACTCCGTTGATACGCTGGTTCCGTTAATTCAGGACGTTGGTACAGCGCGATATGAAATGGGTTATGCGGCTGCATTGTCCGTTTTCTTGTTCTTCATGATGGCCTTCTTCAGAATTGTGGTAGGCAAGGCCTTAGATTTGATGGGTAAACAAGATTAACAGAATGTTAAAGTAAACGAATTATGATATATTATATTGCTTAGGCGGTGAGTGTGATTTGACTACTAACACGGTAAAGAAAGTCCGTATGCTGCGACCTAAAAAGCGTTCGGAGTACCGACGGTACACGCGCTCGAAAGGTGGCACGGTACTGTATTTTTCCCTTTTGTTCTTAGCAGGTATGTTCACGGTTTTGCCGATGATATACTGTATATGTACCTCCTTCAAACCGCTGGATGAGTTACTGATTTTTCCGCCGCGTTTTTTGGTACATCGTCCGACGCTGGAGAATTACATAGCGCTTCCCTCGCTGTTAAATACCTTGCGTGTCCCGATGGAACGGTATTTCTTCAATAGCTTGTTTATTTCAATAAGCGGTGTTATTTTGCACGTTATGGCGGCATCTGCCGCGGCCTTTGTTTTCTCGAAATCGCAGATCAAAGGCAGAAAGATTCTCTTCTTGATCGTGCAGTTCGCACTTTTGTACAACAGTTACACGTTGTCGGTTCCGCAATATCTGATTTTCAGCAAAATCGGTATTGTCGACACCTATTTAGTGTATCTTTTCCCGGCGATCCCATCCGCGATGGGCTGTTTCTTG
This sequence comes from Clostridia bacterium, assembly GCA_017440765.1. GTDB lineage: Bacteria > Bacillota > Clostridia > Oscillospirales > Acutalibacteraceae > RGIG3009. The sequence continues at coordinate 7,882 of JAFSGO010000173.1, read as the reverse complement.
ATGAAACAGTTTATCGACGTTAGTGTGCCGAATGCCTTGATGGAAGCGGCGCGCATTGACGGCGCCGGCATGGGGCGGATTTACTGGCAGATCATCATGCCGATTGCAAAACCTTCGTGGATGACCTTGACCCTGTTTTCGTTCCGCGATTTGTGGTCGACAGTGCCCAGTGGTACGATCTTCAGTGAAGAATTAAAGCTTATTCCGCAGGTTATGACGAACATAACAAACGGTGGTATTGCTCGATCGGGTAGTGCCATGGCGGCAACGGTTTTGATGATGTTGCCTCCGATCATTGTGTATTTTATTGCTCAAAGTAATGTTATCGAAACCATGAGCAGTTCCGGTATTAAGTAAGAAGCAGAGTGACAAGCGAAAGTTAGGTGGATTGTCTTGAAAAAAATAATTTCAGCCCTTTGCGTTGCCATACTGCTGTTTGCCAGTTCAGGCATTGCGGCTTCGGCGGATTCTTTCACACATAAAGATGAGCCAAACTCTTCTACTACGCAGGCGCTTTCTCGCGAACTCTACGAAGCAACGCGTACGATTTCCGCAGTAGAATTAGGCCTTGAGGATTCGCTTGAAGAAGTGTCCGATCTGCATTGTGCGGCAAACGGCGATGTCTACATTCTGTTGGGCAATTCTTCCAAGGTTGTTGTCTTGAATCCTGACTACACCTTCAAAGAAATCCTGGCCGTGCATGATGCGGACGACATGGAAATCGATTTCTCGGGTGCGCAGGGTGTTTATGTTGACACTAATGGTGATGTATACATTTCGGATACTGGAAACAGCAGAATACTGGTCACCGATTCCACCGGTTTGTTCAAAGAGTCGTGGGAGTTGCCGGATTCACCGCTGATTCCTGACGGTTTCCAATATCAGCCGGTGAAATTCCTCAAAGATAAAGATGGTTATGCGTACATTATCAGCTTAGGTTGCTATTACGGTGCGTTAGCATATTCCCCCGAGGGCGAATTCATGGGCTTTTTTGGTGCAAACCGCGTAACTGCTACAGCACTAAATACGCTTTCCTATTTGTTTGATATGATTACAAGCAACGATACGAAGAAAGAGGCCTCTGCGAAGGTGCTTCCGTATTCGTTTATCGATATGGCGTTGGATGCCGACGGCTACTTAACGGTGTGTTCCGGTAAGACTGAAATGTGGTCCAACGGTAAAGGTCAAATCCGCAAGATCAGTTCCGGCGGTTCCAACATTTTGTTGAAACGTCAAAGCGATGGTTCAACTGCCGCGGCTGACTCGCTCAATTTCTTGGAGTTTTCTGTTCCTAACAAGGCGGGCAAAAACCGTGTACAGGACTTAATTGCCATTGATGTCAGCGCAGACGATTATATCTTTGCGTTGGATAGAGTGTATGGTTTGGTCTATGTCTACGATAACACCTGTAACCGTCTCGGTACATTTGGTGGTGGTATTGGTGCCGGAACGGAAATTGGCGAGTTTGTTGCGCCGTCCGCCATGGCTCTGCATGGTACTTCGGTCTTGGTTGCCGATGCAAAAGCTGAGCAGATCACGGTATTTGAACAGACCGAGTTTGGCGCTTTGTATTTTCAGGCACAGTCGTTGACCTTAAGAGGTGACTATGTCGAATCTCAACTGTTATGGGAACAGGTTGTTGAGCAGGATGCCAGTTGTCAGTTGGCCTATCGCGGTTTAGCAAATGCTGCCTACAGCAACAAAGACTATGAGGCAGCTTTGGCATATGCAAAAAAAGGATTGGATTATCCGACGTATGATTTGGCGTGGCAGGTCTTGATCAAGGAGTTCATAGCCCGCTATTTCATTTGGTTCTTTGCCGGCGCAGTACTTTTGATCGTTGGAATTGCTGTACTGCTTGTTCGCTTGAGCAAACGCAGCGAACCGTTGATCAAAAACGACAAAGTCAAGGCACTCCTTGCAGTGCCGGCACACCCGTTCCGTGCCTTTGAAGATATCAAATACAAGAAGCGCGGTTCTTTGCTGATCGCATTGATTATCGTTCTTCTCTTCTTCTTCTCCAAAGCATTGGAAGCCACCTCGACCGGTTTCTTGTTCTGTCAGAACAGTGCACAAACCTATAACGTTGTTTTCACAATGGCGCAGACGATCGGTTTGGTTCTCTTGTGGAGTATTGTCAACTGGTTAATGTGCTCCTTATTCTCCGGAAAAGGCACTCTTAAGGAGATTATTATTGTAACAGCGTACTCATTGTTACCGCTTGTTATCTATACGTTCGTTTATGTGGGACTTTCCCACATTCTCCCGCTTTCAGGCGGCGCGCTCATGGGTGGCATCCAAACGGTGCTTTTGATTTATACGTTCTACCTGTTGGCTGTCGGTATGATGACAGTTCACGAATACACCTTCCCGAAATTCCTGACTACCGGTGTGGTAACATTAATTTGCATGATTTTAGCGATTTGTATCGGCTTTATCGTGGTCATCCTGCTTCAGCAGTTCTGGAATTTCTTATACTCCATCTTCATGGAGATAGTGTTTAGATAATCATATCTGAGTGTGGTAATAGATTTTCCTGTATGAAGGATGTGCAGTATGAAAAAGTGTGTATTAATTGTGATGTGCTGTGTTCTACTCCTTTCGATGGTAGGGTGCAGTTCATCCAAAGCAGAGGATTATCCCGTTTATGATGAAAACGCAACGGTTTCCAACGTTGCGGGCGGTGTGGTAGCTTCCAATGCCGCCTATGAACTCATTTGGGATGAAACCGCGTATTGTGTGATGCTTCGCGATGTGCAGACTGGTTATATCTGGTCCAATATTCCGTATGAGTATCTGCAAGAAGGCGGGTTGAACTCAAATGTAAACTCAACCGTCAACATTACAGCCGTTAAGCAGGAAAACTTAACTTGGGACAGCTATCGTGGTTACACGGATGCTGTTGAGGGTGGTAAAGTATCCTGTGAAAAAGTTGAAAATGGTGTTCGTGTAACATACTACTTTGAAAGCGCGCAAATTTCTGTTCCGGTAATTTACACGCTTGGCGCTAACTCCTTGGATGTAACGCTTGATGCACAGAACATCAGCGAAGGGGATACCTATAAGATCCTTTCGGTTTCTGTTGCACCGTTCTTGTGTTCGGCGCTTAACGAAAACGAAGGTTCCTATGTCATGGTCCCGTCCGGATCAGGTTCTTTAATTTATGCGACGGAGACGGTAGAGGGTACTCGCAAATATAGTGGAAATGTGTATGGTCGCGATCTTTCACAGGCCTTTGTCGAACTCACCACTGAAGAGGAAGCGCTTCGCTTACCGGTTTTCGGTGTTAAGAACGGCGATAATGGCATGTTGTGCGTGATGAAAGACGGTGCAGAATCGGCAACCGTTAATGTGGAAGCCGGAAACGCTCGTACCGGTTACACAACGATATATCCGACCTACTATATCCGTGGCTACGATGAACTGCCCACCACTGCCACAAACAAAGATATTCTCGGTGGCGGCGATTACTATTCTGTCGCTTCTTCGATGCGTACGTCTGTTAATCCGACGTTGTCCTACTTCCCGCTCAAGGGTGAGGATGCCGATTATAACGGCATGGCAAAGTGCTATCGTCAATATTTGGAAAGCACGGGTGGTTTGACCAAAACACCTTCCGGAACAAACTATGGCTTAACCATTCTGGGGGGAGCGCAGATCACGGATTCCATTATGGGTTTCCCGCGCAAAGCAACAGTTGCCGCAACAACCTTTACACAAGCACAAAGCATTCTGAGTTCTTTGTTGGAAAACACGACTATTCAGCCGACCGTTCGCTTGGTTGGCTTCGGTGATCGTGGTGTTAATCCCGGTAGCATAGCAGGCGGTTTCTCATTCGCCTCCATTTTCGGCAAGGACGCTGAGCGTGCTGCTTTGGAAGCATATTGTGCAGATAAGGGCATCTCCTTGTTCTCGGATTTTGATTTAGTTCGTTTCAGCCGTTCCGGCAACGGTTTTTCCGCAACTTCCGATGTTGCACAGAGCGCCAGTTTGCGTAAAGCGAACTGTTACCCGATCGGTACACCGCAACGTGAGAAGAAGCTGAAATACGCCTATAAGCTTTTGAGCCGTAACCAGCTGATTCCGGCTTCAAAGAAACTGCTTAGCGCGGCAGATAAGGCAAATCTTTCCGGCGTAAGTTTCATGTCACTCGGACATTTGGCTTATTCCGATTTTGCAGACCCTGCTTACGCTGTGAAAGGAAACATGCAAACTGATGTGTCGGCGGTTATTAAATCCTTCTTAGACGGCAATCATGCCGTAGCAGGTGGCCCGAACGCATATTCCGCGGCCGCGTCCTCTGTAGTGTTTGATGTTCCGACTGACAACGGCGGCCATTTTCTTTTCGATGAAGAGATCCCGTTCTATGAATTGGTGTTCAGTGGAACCAAACCGATCTTCGGGGAGTCCATTAACTTGGCCGGTGACATGAATCGTGCTCTTCTCAAAACCTTGGCCTATGGCGCTAATTTAAGCTTCTCTGTGCTGTATGAATACGATACAGACCTTACTGAAAGCGACATGCTTTACGTGGGAATGGGCGCAAACAAATTGTATTCATGCACTTTCTCGGCAAATGAAAAACTGATCAACAGCACCTTAGAAAAATACGGTGCCCTGTACGAGAAAATCAATAACGCAAGCATGGTTCGTTACACCGCGCTGTCAGATTCGGTCACCGAAACGGTGTTTGACAACGGCGTAACACTGTATGTCAACCACAGTTCGACCGCTGCTGATTCACCGGTCGGTGAATTGGCTGCCTATGAAGTGCGGTATTAATGGGAGGAGGGAACAAACTATGAAACCATTTTGGCAAAAGCAAAGCGGCTTGGTTGCCCGTCGTGAACGTATGGGTTACACCTTTGTTGCTCACTGGGCATTGGGCTTACTCTTGTTCTTTATTGTTCCGCTCGTCTCTTCGTTTGTTTATGCATTTTCTAATGCGAGAATTACTGAGGACGGCATGCAGACGACTTTCGCCGGTCTAACGCATTTTGATTACATTTTAAACACCGATGCCACATACGTGGACAATTTGGTGAGCTCGTTAGGTTTGATTGGTTACACACTACCGCTTGTTTTGTCGTTGAGTTTGATTTTGGCGGTGGTACTCAACCAGCAATTTGCGGGTCGTACCCTTTTCCGTGCGATTTTTGCATTGCCGATCATCATTGCTTCTTCACCGATTATTAATTTATTATCCGGTAGTTTGGTGAACGCTCCCATCTTCAACTTGACAAGTAGCAGCACCCCGGGTGAATACGGTGGCGTTATCGATTTCCAAAGTATTCTGCAAAGTTTGCAACTTCCCGACCAGATCAATACGATGTTGGGAAGCTTGTTGGGAAATGTTTTTAGCATTATTTGGAGTTGCGGCGTGCAAACCATACTGTTCTTGGCAGGTCTGCAAAGTATTCCCGCGCAGCTGTATGAGGTATCCAAGATCGAAGGCGCGAACAAGTGGGAAGAGTTCTGGATGGTAACCGTCCCGAGCTTGCGTCATGTTATCACGCTGGTTTTGATCTACACGATGATCCAGTTGTTCACCGCTACGGATAATCCGCTGATGACTCAGGCATTTGAACTGTTGCAAGACAAACAGATCTACGATCAAAGCTCTGCAATGTTGTGGCTATATTTTGGTATCGTCTTAGCAGTCATGGGTGTGGTTCTCGGCTTGTACAATCGTTTCTGCATCCGTAAATGGGAATAAACCGTTTTACTTATTACAATGCAAAAAACCGATGCGCTCATATTGGCGCATCGGTTTTTCTTTTCAATGCGATGTGAGCGAGGGCTGTTACGAGCAAGGTCCGTAAATAGCTGTTTACAAAAAAGATGAACATGGGTATTGCATTATGTTAATTTTAATGTTAAAATTACCTTGTATTGGTTTTCTTATAAATACTCATGAAAATACTAATCGAATTGAGAGGGATATGTGATGAAAAAGTTCAGTAAACTCTTGGCATTGTCTTTGGTATTACTGTTTTTGATCGTTTGTTTGGCACTTGGCGGTTGTAAAAAGGCAGGGACGCAAGGTGAATCCGGTGAAACAAATGGCGACACCGCAACAACCACGGCGGAACAAGGCGTTGTCACAACGACATCCAGCCGCGTTGGTGATGAGGTCGTCTTGCCGGGCGATGATGATGTTGTGATCCAAATTGAAGGTACTACGTTGTCGAGCACCGTCGATACTTCTAATTCACAGTCGGGCACAGCGTCTTCTAAGAGTTCGTCGTCCGGTACTTCATCTTCTAAAGCATCTTCCTCTAAGAGTTCGTCGTCCGGCACATCTTCTTCTAAGGGCACGTCGTCAAGTCAATCAAGCAGCTCTTCCCAGAGCCAGACGAACACAACAAAATCAACAAAATATAGCCGTGCTCCCGGTGAAACGCCGATCTTTGGGCCGAACACCTGATTTATTTATTGATATATGAAACAACCCAAACAAGATTACATCTTGCTTGGGTTGTTTTTTTAGCTTTTAACGTTGTGTGCGAAATGCAAAAAGCCACCGTCAACATATAAGAACGGTGGCTTTTTATTAATTTTTTTTCGCAGCAGACCGTTTTTTTTGCTTTGGAGGAACGGCGGTCTCGGTAGAGGCGGCAAGCGAAGAGGCGAATAAGCCGAGCGAAACATCCCCGTCTTGCTGCAATTCACGTTCAAAGGAGGGAGCATGACCGTACTGCTTAGTATAGACTCTCGAAAAATATTCCAACGACGAGAATCCGCACATTTCCGATATTTTAGAAATGGGATGTTCGCTTTTTAGTAGGAGTGCGAGCGCGTTGGAACAACGATACTGGTTGATATATTCCACGATCGAAATACCGGTTTCTTTTTTGAAGAATTTAGAAAGATACCAACGCGAGATTCCCACTTTGTTACCGATCGTTTCCAGTGTAAGCGGCTGTGAATAATGCTCGTGTATATATGATGTAATCGCTTGCAAGAGGGGAGGGGTACCATCTTCCTCAGAGGACGTTTTCGTATGTTTGCGTAGCAATTGCAACAAGATCAGTTGTATCAAATTTTGAATATACAAGTTGTTCCATGCCAACGCTTGCTTTTTCTCTCGTACCACCGAACGGAACAGATCAATGACCTTCGGATCTTTTATCAACCCTTCGAACGTGTAGGTCCATACCTTATTTCCTGAAGGCAAGAGCGCTTCGTTGAAGGTCAGGATCCAAGCAACTAATGGTTCATTTGTAACGCCGCGCACAAGTCGATGCGTTTGCAACGGGTTAATGACCACCAATTCACCGGCAACGGCGGTAAAAAAAGAACCATCCACAAAACACCCAAGTGTTCCTTGTTCCACCAAAATTAACTCTAGGTGATCGTGTCGATTAAAAGCAGAAGCGTGCTCGTTCTCAAAGTTTTCACAGCGAAGCGAAAATAACTCACCTTTTTTAAGGTGAGTTCCTAGCGGAATATTACTTGGATTGTTGGTAGGTGTATTCATAAGCAACTCCTAAAATCGGCCAACATAATACAAGCGTAAAACAACATAAATACTTGCATATCAAAAGATAAAATGATATAGTGAAAATGAATATAAATTGCCTTATTTTCTAACTTTCTGCCGTAAATTATAGCACAATATCGACAGAGTAGTCAAGAGTGTTTTTGTGAAAGTTCTCGCACCTACTCTGCGTGAAATTGATAAAACGTATCAAAAGGTCCTTACGCAATTTTTTTGATACGTTCATTTTAATCAAGTCTCTAAAATGCGGAAAAACCGTAATTTTAATAAAAAGGAGAGTCCCACATGGCAAAAGAAAAAGTGCTCAACGAATTCATTCTGCACCGTAGCGAACACAATCCGTTGATTTCACCAACGGATTTCCCGGGTGGTTTTGCTGAC
>JAFSGO010000172.1 GCA_017440765.1 Clostridia bacterium | reverse complement strand
TCACCTACAGCTTGATTCAACTGCTGTTAGGACTGGACAATTTCTCCTACGCCACCTCGTTCGGTGCCGTGATTGCCATTGCGGTGTTCGATTACCTGCTCGCCTTCTTGGCACTCGGGCTTGGTGGTATCTTCCGGGGCAAACTGCCGCAGGGTGCGGCACTCGGCATAGCCGCCGTCCTCACGGGTGTTTTCCGCTATCTATGCCACGTTATTTCGGGTTGTACGGTATGGGCTGGGCTCTCCGTCCCCACCACCGAAGCGCTTATCTATTCCCTCTCGTATAACGCGACCTACATGATCCCCGAGATCGTTATTTTAGCCCTCGGTGCGGTGTACGTGTCCCGCTTGTTATCCTTGGAAGGCGCGGGCGTTTCCCGTGCCGTCATCCGTCGCGAGCAGGGCGGTACGGCTGCCACCGTGCTTTCGGGAATTGCCTACACGGCGTTGTTTTTAACCGTTGTCGGCGACGTGATCTACATCGCCCCCACCCTGCAAAACGCGTCCAGCGGAGAACTCTTTTTTACAGGGCTCGCCGCTCTCAACTGGCTCGGCGTTGCCATCTTCACCGCCGTGGGTGTGATGATCTTTACCGCATTAAAGCTCATCGCCAACCGCACCAAGCACTAACCGATCCTACACAAAACGACCTCGACGAAAACTCGTCGAGGTCGTTTGTTTTCACTTATTTTTCAATCGCTTTCATTGCCAGTTCCACACCCAGTTCAATGCACCGTTGGCAAGAAACGCACCCCTCACGCTTGATTGCCGAACATACGGCTGAACCGCCGCACGCGGCGGTAAATTCCTCACATAACGCCTTGCAAAGCGCATAGGTTTCTTGCTTGGAAGCCGGTGCCCACAGATTGCCGTCGCTGTGTTTCATTCCCGCCACAAAAATCGCACCCGATAACGCACCGCAGGTCTGCTCTCTGCCGCCCATGCCGGCGCCGAAACCTTCCATGGCACGCATGACGGTTTGCGGCTCCAGCCCCAGCTCCTCGGAAAACGGCAACACCACCGATTGCGCACAGTTATGTCCTCGTCCGTGAAGATCTTGTGCCTGCTCGAATTTATTTCCAAACATCATAACGACTTCCCCTTTTATATGCCAAAATGCTTGCGCAATACGCTTTCCACACTCTCTGCCGTCGGCAGATCACCAAACCCCATACACAGCGAATCCTTCATGCGGTACGCATGCCCCACCGCGCAAAGCAACGGGATATCGTTCTCGCCGTCCCCGAACGCGATCGCCTGCTCGGGCGATACCCCGAATTTCTGCATCACCACACGCGCCGCCGCACCCTTATCCGCACCCGCGGCAACCAGCTCGGTCGTGCGGTCGTTTTGATACGCTATCCGAAACGACTCGTGCAAGTCGGTAACCGTGCCGGTGGGCAATTCCACTTTTAAATAATCCTCGGGAATCTCAAACGGCGTATGCACGCGCTTACCGTTCACCGGGGTGTTTCCCACGCAGTAGATATGCTCGCGCCCGTACACGGCACCGCCGCCGTAACGCTCAAACAGTTCTCGTGACTTGCATTTCATCAATCGCTTTTTATACAACACGCAGTTTTTGTGCATCACGAGCGCGCCGTCCATACACACAAATACTAACCGATAAAACAGCGGTCCGAACAAGGCGCGCATCTGTCCGTACGGTCTGCCCGTTGCAATTACCACCGTGACACCACGGTCAAGCAAACGACGCAATACCGTCATGGTATCCTGCGGGATTGCTTGTTCGGTTTTTTTAAGTAACGTCCCATCGATGTCACAAAATACCATACGTATCATGCCGTTTGTCACCTCACTTCATCTCAACGATCGTCACACCGGTCTCGCCCTCGCCGTATAACCCTAAACGGAACGACTTGACACCGGGACACGATTTCAAATGCGCATGCACCGCTGCGCGCAACGCGCCGGTGCCTTTTCCGTGAATAATGGTCAACCGATCCAAACCGCCAAGCCGCGCGTTGTCCAAAAACCTGTCTACCTCCAAAAGCGCCTCATCGGTGGTTTGCCCGCGCAGATCGAGTTCGGTCTGCGCACGGCGGTCGGAACGCGACACGTCGGTGTAGACACCACCCTTTGCCTTCTTGGCAGGAACAGCTTTTTTCTCGATAAGTCGCAGATTATCCAAACTAACGCGCGTACGAATGATCCCCGCCTGCACCTCCACCGTGCCGTTCGCATCAGGAAGTGCCGTTACCACGGCGGATCTATCAATGTCGACGATCAGCACCTCGTCCCCGACCTTCAGCGGCCGCGGCAACTGATACGCGCCGCGTGCTTTTTGTGTGACGGGGTCAATATCGTCTTCTAATTTATTCAATCTGCTGCGCAGCTGTGACCGTGCAGCGGCGGCTTTTTTGGAAAAATCGGCGGAGTTGCGTTGTTTGCGCAGGGCGTCCAACTCGGCAATAAGTTCCTCCGCCTCGCGGCGGGCGCGTTCCACCATGCGGCGCGCTTCGTCCTTGGCATCGTCCAGTTCGCGCTCTTTCTCCGCCTGCAATGCCGCCAATTGTTCGCTCGCTTGCTCGTTGGCACGCTGTGCCGCCCGCGTGGCGTCTTTGGCTTCTTGCAGTTCTTTTTCCAGCATCAACCGCTTTTCTTCCAGCACCACCACGACGTCTTCCAAACGGCGATCTTCACCGGAAACGAGTGATTGCGCCCGCTCTACCACAGCAGAATCCATGCCGAGCCGTTCGGTAATGGCAAATGCGTTGGATCGCCCCGGCACACCCACCATAAGCCGATAAGTCGGCCGCAACGATTCCACGTCAAATTCACAACTGCCGTTTTCCACACCCTCGGTCTGGATCGCATACGCTTTCATTTCGGCATAATGCGTCGTCGCCGCCACGCGCGCTCCCTGCGCACGCAACCGCTCCACGATCGCGGTCGCCAGTGCCGCGCCCTCCACGGGATCGGTACCGGCACCGAGCTCGTCGAGCAACACCAAGCTATGTTCATCCGCTTCACCTAAAATGCGGATCAGGTTGGTCATGTGCGCCGAGAAAGTCGACAAGGATTGTTCAATGGACTGCTCGTCCCCGATATCGGCAAGCACGGTGCGAAACACGGATACCGTGCTGCCGTCGCGCACCGGCGGCAGTAAGCCGCACATGGTCATTAAAGTCAACAAACCTATCGTTTTTAAGGTAACAGTCTTACCGCCCGTATTGGGACCGGTAATCACCAGCGTATCAAAACTGCCGCCGAGCTCCACGTCGATCGGCACGACTTTTTTCGGATCAATCAAGGGGTGTCGCGCTTTGTTCAGCACGATATGTCCGTCATCCGTCACCCGCGGGACAGATGCCTTCATCTGATACCCGAGCCGCGCTTTGGCAAAGATCAGATCAATCCCGACAAGCACGGTATAATCGTCAATGATCGCATCGGCAAACGAGCCAACCTCGGCAGACAATGCCGTGATAATGCGTTCGATCTCCGCCGCCTCTTGCGATTCCAGAACTTTCAGTTCGTTGTTCGCTTCCACCGCACCCATCGGCTCGATAAACACGGTAGCCCCCGATGCGGAGGTATCGTGTACCAGTCCCGCGATAGTCGAGCGGTGTTCCGCCTTGACCGGCACCACAAACCGCCCGCCGCGAATGGTGACGATTGGCTCCTGCAACGCCTTTTGCGCCGTTTGCGAATGTATCAGCTTATCTAACTGATCGCGCACCCTTGCGGATGCCGCCCGCATCTTGCGGCGAATGGTATAGAGTTCGGGTGACGCGTTGTCACTGATCTCGTCCTCCGATAACACCGTGGTACGAATGCGTTCTTCCAAAAATTTATTGGGGGATAACGACGCAAACCGATCGTCGAGGCACGTACCCAACCCTTCACAGTGCGCGTGCCATTCCGCAACAGAACGAATCCCGCGTAGTGTACCCGCCACGCGTAGCAGTTCCTGTAGCGTGAGCATCGCGCCTGCCTGTGCGCGGCGCAGGGCATTGGATACGTTTTTAACGTCGCCAAACGGCGGCGCGCCGAACTTTGCCATCAGACAAAACGCCGCGTCCGTCTCATCTAACAAGCGTTGTACTTCCCCGAGATACGGCGACGGCTGCAACGCGCGCGCCGCCTCTGCCGCATCCTCGCAGGTTGCCTGCGCCGCCAGCAGTTCCAACACCTTATCCAGTTCCAATGCACGATAATGCTTGTTCATAGTAACTGTCCTTATAACAAACTGTGATAGAAATCTAACGTGTGAAATCCGCGATTTAACTGTGCGAGTAAAAAGCGTTCCACCACGTCGCCGAGCAATACCGTGTCGGCTTCCGGCAGGGAAAACGCAAAACATTTTTCAAACGGCGCGTACACGACATGCCGCAGTGCCGCGAGCACTCCTGCCGAGATCGGCAAGGCATTGGCACCGCCGTGTTGTTCGCAGGTCAATTCACCTCTCAGCGGCGAAAACCGCGTGCATTCTTCGGCACCGCACTGCGCACACTTCACCACCGCAGGCATGTACCCCGCCTTGCATAGCAGCCGCAGCTCGGTCACCGCTTTGATCTGCGGCACCAACCGCGTCCCCACGGACAAATAATGCAACGCGTTGAGTAACAGCCGCAATTCTTCCTCGGCTTCCTCCTCGGCGGGTGCCAGCACACCCGCGAGTTCAC
>JAFSGO010000171.1 GCA_017440765.1 Clostridia bacterium | reverse complement strand
TGGTGAACACCTTCACGTTGCCCTCGCTGCCAAAGAGAATGACCTTTTTCTGGAATACGGCAACACCGTCGATCAGACAACATCCGGAACCGTGACCCGCGTACACCTCTACCGTTACCTTGAAGAAAAAGGTGAGATCGCAGGAATAATAGCCGCGGTTAAAAGGGAGAGCTTCCACGTCAATGTAGGTGGATAATACTTCGGCTTTTTTTGCGCGGATGCTGACAGCATGGTCGATTACCATTTGATCGCGCTCTGTGAAAAACACGCGCAGATCTTCCAGGCAATCTTTATCTGAACAAGAATCGTATACTCGTCCGGCATCCACACAAACGGCTTCTTTACATCCGCTGTTTTGCATGTATTTGTTGTTATCAGCCATTAAAAATCCTCCTATGTCTATGATGATAGGGGATGCCATTAGTAGAATGGTAACCCTTCACTGCCATCATATGACATGGGAGGTTTTGTGTGCTATGCTTTTTCGCCTTCTTCTTCATTCGGATCAGGTATACCCAGTGCCTGATTCACCAACGCTTGCAATTCCGGATGTTGTCGATATGCGTCAATCAACAAGATTTCATGGTCGGTCAGCGTGGGCCGCGGCCGTAACGTGATCGGCGTTGTATCGCGCAACGTGAGCCCGGACGTATGTTTTTTACCGAGTTCTTGCAAAGGATCTACCGCGTTGTGTCCCAAAAGATAGTCCAATGACACTTCAAAGTATTCGGCAATCATTTTGGCAATTTCCATACCGGGCGGGGTATCGATCCCTTGCTTGTAGTTCTTGTGCCAGTGGGATACTAAACCCTTGCTAAATCCAATTTCCTCGCTTGCTTTCGAAGGGGATATTCCGTTGTGCGTGCAAAGCATCTTGTATCGCTCGTAAAACATCCCGGCACCTCCAAAAAAAGTTTCAATAAACGCTTGACAAGTTCAAAATATTGCACTATAATACAAAAAGAGAACAAATTATTAAACTTTCTCATGAATTGTATAGCATATACATTTATCATACCATGAAATGAAAAAGGATTCAACTATCTTTTTTATAGGAGGGTAAAGGATGTGTCGATATATACCGATTGAGGAAGAACAGTACACACCGGAAGTGGGACGATATCGAACATACGGAATTTGCGTTCTAAATGAAGCGGGGAAAACGGTAGAGATTCTTTCGGATATATCGACGGATTTTGAAACGGTATCGGATCTTGCGGATCGTTGCACAAAAGGGAAGTTAGCACCGGAGCACCTGCGTGACGTGGTATTGAATACAATATAGGAAAAAGCCGTGCGTTAACCGCACGGCTTTTCTTGTTTTATAGTCGCGTCAGTTTAGCAAAGGTCGCCATCACTTTCTTCTGACCAACCTTGTCAAAGGTGATTGTTAAGAGCGTATCGTTGCCCATCGGTTGTACGGCCTCAATGATACCGGTGCCGAATACCTTGTGACTGACTTGTTCACCGACTTGCCATTGTTCAAGTGTTGTTTTGGTGACGGGTTTGCTTGCTGAGATTCCACCGCCCGTATAACTCTTTTGAAAAGGTGCTTTCGGCGGAGCGGCGAACGTGGATGGGGGCGGAGTGTAGGATGAAGAATAAGAGGAAGCAAAGGAACGCGGCCGATAAACAGATACGTTTTCATGACGCTTCACCAACTCCTCCGGAATGTCTTGTAAAAAGCGGGAGGGGCGATTGCGCGTGGTAGAACCGTATAACAGACGGCTACCGGCTGTAGTGATAAATAATTCCTGCTTAGCGCGTGTGAGTGCCACATAGCATAAACGGCGATCTTCTTCCACTTCCTCCGGTATAAACATAGTTTGTACGCCGGGGAAGATGCCGTCCTCAAATCCGGGGAGAAACACCACGGGGAACTCCAAGCCCTTAGCGGCGTGCATGGTCATCAGCACCATGGCATCCGCACCGGCATCGTAGTTGTCAATATCGGTCATGAGAGCGTTTTCTTCCAAGAAACCGGCAAGCGTCGGTTCGGTATCCTCGCAGGATTTTTCATAGGATTGAATGGAGGATGCCAACTCGTTGAGATTATCCACACGATCCGCCTCGGCATCGCCGGCGGCCTGCCACATGGCGAGATATCCCGAACGCTGCAATACGTTGGCATACAGCTGATGCAGCGAGATTTCTCCGCTTTCCGCCTCGTCGCGTAAGGCGTTCATCATCTGAACAAAGGGGAGAATCTTATTTGCTGAACGGCTGAGATCTGCATAGGTATCGGCGGCAGACAACACCTCGTATAGCGAGATCCCCTGCTGGTCCGCAAGGAGTGTTGCTTTATCAATGGTGGTATCGCCGATTCCGCGCTTTGGCTCGTTGATGATACGCTTTAAGCTTACACGATCGTCCGGATTGTTAATAACACGCAGGTAGGCGATCATGTCACGTACTTCTTTGGTGTCGTTAAAGCGGTGACCACCGATGATACGGTAGGGAATACCGCTTTTCACCAAAGCACGTTCGATCGCGTTGGATTGCGCGTTGGCGCGGTACAGTACCGCCATATCACGGTAGCGGTAGTCGCCGGTTGCCACTTTATCAAAGACCTTTTGTGCGATGAAACGGCCTTCCTCGTCTTCGTTTTCAAGTGCATGCCACTGTAACAATTCGCCTTTTGCATTTTGCGTCCACAGCGTTTTGCCTTTTCGGTTAATGTTTTTGGCAATCACCGCGTTTGCGGCATCCAGGATATTTTGCGTGGAACGATAATTTTGTTCCAAGCGGATAACGGTACAGTTCGGGAACTGATCCTCAAATTCCAAAATATTCTTAACCGTCGCACCGCGGAACTTGTAAATGCTTTGATCGTCGTCACCGACGACACAGAGGTTTTGACTTTTTTGAGCCAACAGACTCACAAAGCGGTACTGCGCGTGGTTGGTGTCCTGATATTCGTCGATCATCAGATACTGGTATCGGTTTTGATATTTCTGCAGTACGGCCTCATTGGTTTCAAACAACTCAACGGTTTTGCAAAGCAGATCGTCAAAATCCATGGCATCTGCCTCGTGCAAGCGCTTTTGATAAAGCGCATAGCAAGCGGCAACCTTTTTAAGGCGGAAATCACTACCTGCCGAAACCGCAAACTCCTCCGGCGAAATCAGCGCATCCTTTGCTCGGCTGATCTCATTTAGGATCTGTTTGTGCCCGATCACGCGCTCTTCAATATTGAGTGACTTCATACACTCTTTCATAAGCCGACGGCTGTCATCGGTATCGTAAATGGTGAAATGCGACGAATACCCGAGCGTTTCACCGTCTGTACGGAGAATACGTGCACAGAAGGAATGGAAGGTACCCGCCATGACCTGTTCGCCATCGTTGCCCAACATGCAGGAGAGCCGTTCCTTAAGCTCGCCTGCCGCCTTGTTTGTGAAGGTGATGGCGAGAATACGCCACGCGGGACACGGATTCACCGCACACAAACGGATGATACGTTCATCAATGGGCGCAATACCGTCTGCACAGCGGCGAAGGGCTTCCTCGTCTTCGGCAGTGAGAGCGGGAAGCACATTGCTTTCGTAGGCGTTGCCGTACCGTACCATATTCGCAATTCGATTGACCAGTACGGTCGTTTTACCGCTTCCGGCACCGGCAAGAATCAAGAGAGGACCTTCGGTATGAAATACCGCTTGTTTTTGCGGTGCGTTCATACGGGAAAATTCACGCTCTAAAATGCGGCGACGTAGGGAGAGGAATGTTTGTGTATCCATAACGTTTGTCCTTTTCGATAAGTAAAGGCGGGGAGGTAAGTCCCCGCCTTTAAGTTGTTTAACCGAATAATGTCAGCAATACGCCTGCAGCAACAGCCGAGCCGATAACACCCGCCACGTTCGGGCCCATCGCATGCATCAAAAGGAAGTTGCTGGGATTTTCGCTTTGCCCGACTTTTTGCGCAACGCGCGCAGCCATCGGTACAGCGGAAACGCCGGCAGAGCCGATCAGCGGATTGACCTTGCCACCCGTAAATACATACATTAATTTGCCGAACAAGACACCGCCGGCTGTACCCATGCAGAAGGCAATTAATCCAAGACAAATAATGAGCAAGGTTTTGGGCTGCAGGAATGTGTGTGCATTTGCTGTTGCGCCCACCGTGACACCGAGAACGATAGTCACGATATTCATCAATTCATTTTGCGCAGTTTTAGTTAAACGCTCCACCACGCCGCTTTCGCGGAACAGGTTACCGAGCATTAACATACCGATCAACGGCGCGGCACTGGGCAGCAGCAGCACGCAGATGATTGTAACAAAGATCGGGAACAGGATCTTTTCGGTTTTGGAAACCGTACGAAGCTGCGTCATGACGACAGCACGCTCTTTTTTTGTGGTAAGCGCTTTCATGATAGGCGGCTGGATAATGGGAACCAGCGCCATATACGAATACGCCGCGACGGCGATCGCACCGAGCAAATGCGGGGCGAGTTTTGACGTTAAGAAGATGGCGGTTGGCCCGTCTGCACCGCCTATAATGGCAATGGAAGCCGCTTCTTGAGCTGTGAAGAGAATATTAAAGTCTTCTGCGAAGGGAAGCAGTCCCAAAAGGCGAGCGCCGAGAAACGTGATAAAGATACCAAGTTGTGCAGCGGCACCGAGCAAAAAGCTCTTCGGGTTGGAAAGAAGCGGCCCGAAATCCGTCATACAACCGATGCCGAGGAAGATCAGCGGGGGATAAATACCGAACTTAACACCCTGGTATAAGTACCACAGCAAGCCACCTTGCTCGAAGTGTTCCCAGTACGGGACGATTGCACGAGCGGTACCGTCGGCCTCGCGTTCTACTTTATACAGCTTAGTGTCCAGCTTCAGAACCTCAACACCGTTCTCGTTTGTATAGATATACGCTTCATATTCATCCGAAAGGGTAACATAGTTTACGGAAACCGGATAGTTTTGTTCATATGTACCGTCCACGTAGGCGGCTAATTCCGCGTCGGTAAACTCAACCAGTGAGTTTTGCTGCGGATCCATAACCCCACCAAGCGGCAGGTTAACAAGCAACATACCAAACGCGATGGGGAGGAGCAACAACGGCTCGTATTGTTTCTTGATTGCCAAAAACATCAGCACGCAAGCAATGCCGATCATGATCAGGTTTTTCCAACCGCCGTTTTCGAAATTGAATAAACGGGCAAAACCGGATTCTTCCCAAATTTGTGCAAAAGCTTCCCAAAAATTCATAGCGGCTCCTCCTTAAAACGGCTGCGTGTTTTCCGCAATACCGGCGGCAGCCCATACGGGGCGGGCAGTGGTACGCGACGAAACAATACGGCGAACGGCATACTGTTTTCCACCGTCGGACATAGCGGCAACAGCAGCGGCAATTACCGCAACGACTTCATCCGAGATGCCGTCTTCTACCACGGGAGCCGTTTTTGGGGGCTGTGTGGGTGTGGAAACGAGTTGGGGTGTCGGTTCTTTTTCTTTGCCGCGGGCGACTGCACCGAAGGCCCAAAAGACAACGGTGAGTAATAACAAGGCGGCAAAGACCACACAAAAACCGATTAATACCGTCATACCGGCCTCGGATAACAAAGCCGAGGTGTCAACTACCGCGGTTATCAACGAATTCATATAATTACCCCATTTCTTTTAAAGGCGTAGCAGGATAAAACCACAATCTAACCCATATTAAAACTTTATTTTAGTATAGCTCAAAGAGTGGGAAAATGCAATGATTTTACGGCAAAAAACGAAGAAAATCGGACAATAAACTTGAACTTATTGTGAGAGTGCAGTATACTGTTTAGAAAGAGGTGATCCTTATGAAATATATCGTATTATTGTGTGACGGCATGGCTGACCGTCCGTTTGAAGAACTGCAGGGGAAAACCCCCATGCAGTTGGCTGAAAAACCGAATATGGATGCTTTGGCGGCGTTGTCCGAGGTAGGAATGGTGAAAACCGTTCCGGACGGTATGGCTCCGGGCAGTGACGTTGCCAACTTATCCGTGCTTGGTTATTGCCCCAAAGATTGTTATACCGGTCGTTCCCCTCTGGAAGCGGCAAACATTGGCATTGAATTGGCTGACGATGATATTGCCTTCCGTTGCAATTTGGTGACCTTATCCGATGCGCCCGTGTACGAGGATAAAACCATGGATGATTATTGCGCGGGTGATATCCACACCAAAGAGGCGGACGCCATTATTAAATCGGTACAGGAAGCGTTTGGCGGCGGTGAATTTGATTTTTATACCGGAACGGCGTATCGACATTGCTTGGTATGGCACGGTGGAAAAACAAAGCTTGGTACGCTGACTCCGCCGCACGATATCAGCGGGAAAGTAATCGGGGAGTATTTGCCCAATCAGGCGGAAGCAGCGCCACTGTATGAGATGATGTGCCGCAGCACAGAGCTGCTCCGCAACCATCCCGTGAACGTGAGTCGACGTGAAAAGGGCCTTAATCCTGCCAATGCAATATGGCTGTGGGGATACGGTAAGCGACCGCAGCTCCAAAAGTTTGAGGAACGTTTCGGCGTAAAGGGTGCCATGGTATCCGCTGTCGATCTGCTCAAAGGCATTGCTCGTTTATCGGAAATGCAAGTGTGTGAAGTAGAAGGCGCAACCGGATATCTTGATACCAATTTTGCCGGTAAGATGGAGGCCGCGTTCGAAGCACTGAAAACCAACGATTTGGTATATATTCACGTGGAAGCACCGGATGAGTGCGGTCACCGTGGTGAGCCGCAAAACAAGGTGAAAGCGATTGAGGAGATCGACCGTCAGATCTTAGGGCCGATCTTAGAAAAACTGAAGACGCTTGACGACGTGTCGATCATGATTCTGCCCGATCACCCGACGCCGCTTTCCATTCGTACCCATTCTTCCGATCCGGTACCGTACTTGCTGTATCGCAGTAATGCAAAACAAGATAGCGGTATCACTTGCTTCACCGAAGAAACGGCGGCATCAACCGGCAACGTGGTTTCGGATGGCTCGGACATGATGCGCAAACTGTTAAGCTGATTGTAAATTTCATAAAGAAAAACCCCGACGGTATGAAACCGTCGGGGTTTTGTTATACGTTCTTATTTGAACTTTTTGCGAGCTACGTAGGTGGTGTGCAGGCAATGATGTGCCTTGTGACCGCCGATACCGTCATCAAAGAATTCCTCGTAGAGTTTCTTGATAACCGGAGATTCGTGGGACTTGCGCAACGTCATAGCTTCGTCCTGATCATACAAAGCTTTGGCACGCAGAGCTTTCAGATCGGTGAAGTTACGGACAGATGCGGGCTGGATGGGCTGACCGCCGCCGTTGACACAGCCGCCGGGGCAGCACATGATCTCAACGAAATGCCAGGGAGCCGTACCGCTCTTGATCTGATCCATGATGTAGTTCGCGTTGGCAATGCCGCTTGCAACAGCAACTTTCACTTCCATG
This sequence comes from Clostridia bacterium, assembly GCA_017440765.1. Lineage (GTDB taxonomy): Bacteria > Bacillota > Clostridia > Oscillospirales > Acutalibacteraceae > RGIG3009. Next base: position 5,499 of record JAFSGO010000171.1, on the reverse strand, counting down.
CCGGCAATGTTGTAGGTGGCTTCTTTGAGGCCGTCCGTGCCGCGCACTTCTTTGAATTCAACTTCCTTGTTGTCCTTTTCGGTCAACCAGTCGTTTGCGGTACGCAGAGCCGCTTCCATAACGCCGCCGGTTGCACCGAAGATAACGGCAGCACCGGTATCGTCACCCAAGGGAGCATCGAATTCTTCATCGGGGAGCAGGTCGAACTTGATACCTGCACGGTCGATCATACGAGCCAACTCACGGGTGGTGATAACGTGATCGATATCCGCCACACCGGCAGCGTTCTGATCGTCACGGCCGCACTCGAATTTCTTCGCGGTGCAGGGCATAACGGATACGTTAACGATATCCTTAGGATCAATGCCCATCTTCTGAGCGTAGTAGGTCTTAATAACCGCACCGCTCATCTGCTGAGGCGATTTGCAGGAGGACAGATGATCCAGCTGATCCGGATAATAGTACTCCGCAAATTTTACCCAACCGGGCGAGCAAGAAGTGATCATCGGGAGAACGCCCTTGTTCTGTACACGCTGTACAAACTCGTTGGCTTCCTCGACGATCGTCAGATCAGCACCGAAGTTGGTGTCGAACACTTTGTCAAAGCCCAAACGGCGCAAAGCAGCGACCATTTTGCCTTCCACGTTGGTGCCGACCGGCATGCCGAACGCTTCGCCCAACGTCGCACGGATGGAAGGAGCCGTGGTAACAACCACGTGTTTGGTAGGATCGGCCAGCGCTTCCCAAACCGGCGTGGTGCTATCGGTATCGATAAGAGCGCCGGTGGGGCAGACGGCAACGCACTGACCGCAGGATACGCAGGGAACGTCGCCCAGCGGTTTTTCAAACGCACAAGCAATATGGGTATCAATACCACGATCGTTAGCACCGATAACCGAAACAAATTGCTGACGGCAAGCCGCTACGCAGCGACGGCACAGAATACATTTGTTGTTATCGCGAACCAAGTGCGCGGTGGACTTATCCAGCTCGTAAACCGGGCGGTCACCGTCAAACTTGCCGCTGTCCTCAACACCGTAATCTTTGCACATCTTCTGCAGTTCGCAGTTGGTGGAACGCTCGCAGGACAAGCATTTCTTCTCGTGGGTGGAGAGGATCAGCTCCAACGTGGTCTTGCGGGCTTTCTGCACGCGAGCGGTGTTGGTCTGGATCTCCATACCTTCTGCAACGGGGTACACGCAAGCGGTAACCAGACCGCGAGCGCCGGTTGCTTCGACAACGCAGATACGGCAAGCGCCGATCTCGTTGATATCCTTCAAATAGCACAGGGTGGGGATTTCCACACCGGCTTGACGGGCGGCCTCCAGAATGGTGGAACCCTTGGGGACACTAACGGCAATGCCGTTTACTTTTACATTTACCATTTCCATGACAGGCACACTCCTTCCTTAATTCTTGCTGATGGCCTTGAACTTGCAGTTGCCGAGGCAGACACCGCACTTAACACACTTATCGGTATCGATGGTGTAGGACGGCAGCTTGTGACCGGGCGCAATGTAATCCGTCTTGGTGATCGCGCCGACCGGGCAGTTACGAGCGCAAAGGCCGCAACCGATACATTTATCCTGGTCGATGACGAAGGACAACAGATCCTTACAGACACCGGCAGGGCATTTCTTATCCACAACGTGGGCGACGTATTCATCGCGGAAGAAACGGAGCGTGGACAGAACCGGGTTGGGAGCAGTCTGACCTAAGCCGCACAGCGAGTTCTCTTTGATGTAATAGCACAGTTCTTCCAAATCATCGATATCCTGGAGAGTGCCTTTGCCGCTGGTGATCTTTTCCAGCTTTTCAAGCAGACGTTTGGTACCGATACGGCAGGGCGTACACTTACCGCAGGATTCGTCAACCGTGAATTCCAAGAAGAATTTTGCCATATCCACCATACAGGTGTCTTCGTCCATGACGATCAAACCGCCGGAACCCATCATACAACCGATGGCGATCAAGTTGTCGTAGTCAACGGGCGTGTCGATCAGGGAAGCGGGGATACAACCGCCGGACGGGCCACCGGTCTGTGCCGCTTTGAAGGTCTTGCCGTTCGGGATACCGCCGCCGATCTCTTCAACGATCTCACGCAGGGTGGTACCCATCGGGATCTCGACCAGGCCGGTGTGTTTGATCTTACCGCCAAGCGCGAACACTTTGGTACCCTTGGATTTTTCGGTACCCATCGAAGCAAACCACTCAGCACCCTTTAAGATGATCTGCGGAATGTTAGCAAAGGTTTCCACGTTGTTTTCAACAGTGGGGCAGCCGTACAAGCCCTTGACAGCCGGATACGGAGGACGCGGACGGGGTTCGCCGCGGTTACCCTCGATAGAGGTCATCAAAGCGGTTTCCTCACCGCACACGAAAGCGCCGGCACCCAGACGGATTTCCATATCGAAGTCGAAGCCGGAACCAAAGATGTCTTTGCCGAGCAAACCTGCCTCACGAGCATCGTCGATAGCGATCTGCAGACGGCGAACGGCGATCGGATACTCCGCACGGACGTACACGTAACCCATCGTTGCACCGATCGCGTAGCCGGCGATTGCCATGGCTTCGATCAAGCAGTGCGGGTCGCCTTCCAGAACCGAACGGTCCATGAACGCACCCGGGTCACCTTCGTCAGCGTTACAAACAACGTATTTCTGCGGTGCCTGGTTGGGAGCGGTCAACGCCCATTTACGACCGGTGGGGAAGCCACCGCCGCCGCGGCCACGCAAGCCGGAATCGGTGACGATCTGGATGACCTGCTCGGGCGTGTATTCGGTCACGCACTTGGCAAGCGCCTGATAACCGTCGTTAGCGATGTATTCATCGAGTGATTCGGGGTTGATAACACCGCAGTTGCGAAGAGCAACGCGAACTTGCTTTTTGTAGAAGTCGGTCTCGTCAAGCGCTTTGATGGCGCCGTCATCCGAAACGGTTTCATCATACAGCAAACGAGTGACGATACGACCTTTGAGCAGATGCTCGGAAACGATCTCGGGGACGTCTTCTACCTTTACACGAGAATAGAAGCAACCTTCCGGATACACGATCATGATCGGACCGAGTGCGCACAAGCCGAAACAACCGGTGCGAACCACTTTGATTTCTTCCGTTAAACCGTTTGCGGCAATCTCCTTTTCCAGGGTCTCAATGATTTCCTGGCTGTGAGAGGAGGTACAACCGGTACCGCCGCAAACCAACACATGAGAACGATACATTCTTTTCCCTCCTGCCTTACTTCAACAGTTTGTCAATGGTGTACTCCGCAACCGGATTACCGTTGACGATGTGATCGGTTACCACACGAACCGCCTTTTCGGGGCTCATCTGACCGTAGGTGACTTTCTCTTTACCAGGGGCGATTACTTCCACGATCGGCTCAAACTGGCACATGCCGATGCAACCGGTCTGCACGACCGCTACGTTCTGCACGTTACGCTTCGCAATTTCTTCTACGAACGCGTTGAGCACCGGACGGGCACCGGCGGCGATACCGCAGGTCGCCATGCCGACGACGATACGGATACCTTCGTGAGAGCCCTCGCGCATCGCGATCTTTTCGCGGGCTTTATCCCGAATAGCTTGCAATTCAGCAATGGATTTCATAACAAAACCTCCTATTTACTACAATACTTTATTACGCCTGACTGTTCAGCGGAAGCAAACCTTCCGCCATATTCGCATTGATCCACTCCATCACATCCGGTTCGGACAACGGCACGTCGTCGAGCACCTCACGTAAAGCGCGGGTATCCAACTCAAACGAGCGATCATCCACTTTGTGGCGGTACACAAAATCGAGGTGCGGATTCAATCGGATCAGGGTGGACACGGTACCCGCCATGTCTCCAAGAGGCATGCGGTCGATATGTGTCAGCCCGAACGTCGCGGTGACGACCGTTCCTTCACCGACCGTTGATCGAATGGTCAGTTCACCACCGGCCATTTCCGCGGCCATACGGAAGAGAGGAATCCCCATACCGACCTTGCGGGTGGTGCGCGTGGTATAGAACGGATCGCGTACCTGCTCCAGTTGTTCCGATGTCATGCCGCGACCGTTGTCTGCAATCACAAGAATTAAACGGTCGTTTGCCGTATCCTCAACTACCGAGAGTTCAACCAGCGTGGCACCGGCGACAATGGAGTTCTGAGCAATATCCAGAACATTCAGCGATAATTCACGCATGACTTATTTGCCGTATTTTTCCAAAATACCGGGCACGTCGTCGGCGGTCAGGTTACCGTACACGTCGCTGTTAACGGTAAGAACCGGAGCCAAACCGCAAGCGCCGATGCAGCGGCAAGCAGACAGCGAATATTTGCCGTCGGCCGTGCATTCGTCGGCGTCGATACCAAGCAGCTCTTTTAACTTATCAAACACGTCACCCGCGCCCTTAACATAGCAGGCGGTACCAAGACACACGGAGATGTCATACTCACCCTTGGGGGACAGCGCGAACTGCGCATAGAAGGTCGCCACACCATACACCTTTTCCAGCGGCACGTTCATGCCCTCGGCGATCATGTCCTGGACCTCCACCGGCAGGTATCCGTAGATGCCTTGTGCTTCCTGCATAACGCCCATCAGGCGGCTGGGATCGTGCTTATTCGCATCGATGACCTTTTGCAGAGCAGCAGCTTGTTCCGGAGTACCCTTGAAAGGAAGTTTGCTGATTTTCTTTTGCATTTGCCTTTTCCTCCTTGACAGTTTTCATACCTGACCACTATTATATATGATAAATCAGAAATTTGCAATGGTTATCTGCGTGTTTGTTAGAAAAATGTCAAACTTTTTTCGCGAAAAAACGAAAAAACACGAAGGGTTTGACATTATGGGTAAAAATTACTATAATTTCACTGTTTGAAAGAGGAGTGACCCATGAAAGATCAATATATTTTAACGCGTCGAGCATGTTATCTCGGCATCATGATACAGTCGCTTATATTAAATCTTGCACCGCTGTTTTTTGTAGTTTTACGTGAACAGTTTTCGATTTCCTTTGAGGAAATCGGGAGACTGGTACTCATCACTTTTTTGGTACAATTATGTGTGGATTTTTTGGCAGCGTATTTCGTAAGCGCCATACCTGCTCGCTTATGTATGATTCTGGCGGAATCGGCAGCGGCGGGCGGATTGATTTTGTTTTCCGTTTTACCGAATATCATGTCAAACGCGTATGCGGGCATGATAATCGCCGCTACTGTATATTCAGTAGGCGCGGGGCTTTCGGAAGTAATGATCAGTCCAATTGTCGATGCGATTCCCTCAAAAGACAAAACCTCCGCAATGACGTTGCTTCATGGGTTTTATCCGATTGGTCAGGTGTTGGTCGTCTTGTTGACAACGTTGTCGGTTGCGGCTTTCGGTGAACAATATTGGCCGCTTATTATGGCGGCTTGGGCGATCCTACCGCTTGTAAATTTGGTAATCGTCACCAAAATGACGTTTCCGCCGATGCTCAAAGGCACTGAAAAGACACCGATACACACGTTACT
>JAFSGO010000170.1 GCA_017440765.1 Clostridia bacterium | reverse complement strand
TATCGAAAGTGTTCTCGGTATCAAGACCTACCCCGTCAACTGGCCGATCGGTTCCGGTAAGGAGTTTAAGGGCGTTTACGAACGCGAAAAAGAGCGGGTGCTGTCCTTCACCTACAACGGTATCGGCCACGAAGCGGATGAAAAGGTAACGGCGATGGACGATCCGGCGCTTAAAGACATGCTGGGGGATACGCTCTATCAAACGTTGATGGATGATCGTGAGTTGTTGGACGGCGCAGGGGATGAGTTTGATCTGGAGGCGGTTCGTCACGGCAAACTGTCACCGGTATTTTTCGGTTCCGCTCTGACGAATTTCGGTGTAGAGCCGTTTTTGGAAAACTTCTTAAAAATGACGACTTCGCCGCTGCCGCGTACGTCCTCGCAAGGTGAGATCGATCCGTTTAACGACGATTTTTCCGCCTTTGTTTTCAAAATCCAAGCAAACATGAATAAGGCACACCGCGACCGTATTGCCTTTATGCGTATCTGCTCGGGCAGATTTGAAAAAGGGCAGGAGGTCAATCACGTGCAGGGCGGTCGCAAGATCAAATTATCGCAACCGCAGCAGATGATGGCGCAGGACCGTGAGATCGTGGAAGAAGCGTATGCCGGTGATATTATCGGTGTATTTGACCCCGGTATTTTCTCCATTGGCGATACGGTGTGTGCTTCCTCGAAAAAGTTTCAGTTTGAGGGTATCCCGACCTTTGCACCGGAACATTTCCGCTTGGTGCGTCAGAAAGATACCATGAAGCGCAAACAGTTTATCAAGGGAACCTCGCAGATCGCGCAGGAAGGCGCTATCCAGATCTTCCAAGAGCCGGGCGGCGGTATGGAAGAGGTGATCGTCGGCGTGGTCGGCACCCTGCAATTTGACGTGCTCGAATACCGCTTGAAGAATGAGTACGGTGTGGATGTGATCATGGAAGGCCTGCCGTACCAGTACATCCGTTGGGTAGTGGGTGAAGACGTTGACGTAAAGGCGCTCGACTTAACGTCGGATACCAAATACGTGCAAGACCTTAAAGGAAATCCCCTGCTGCTTTTTACCAGCAGTTGGAACATTCAATGGGCACTCGATCATAACAAAGACTTACAATTACAGGAGTTCAGCCGTTCATGATGAATATTCAGATCTTCGGAAAATCCAAATGCTTTGATACCAAAAAAGCCGAACGGTATTTCAAAGAGCGCGGCATTCGTTTTCAGCGCATAGAACTGGATAAGTACGGCATCAGCCGCGGGGAATTTCAATCGGTCAAAGCGGCGGTCGGTCTGGAAGCTTTAATTGATCCGAAAGCCAAAGAGGCAGTAATGATACAGTATCTTGCCTATGAAAGCGATAAGGAAGAAAAACTTCTTGAAACCCCTAAAGCGTTGCGCACGCCCATTGTGCGCAACGGCAAGCTTGCCACCGTCGGGTATTGCCCCGATGTGTGGGAAACGTGGAGAGCAACATGATTACGGATATTGCTGCGCCGCTTGTGTCGTGGTACCGTCAGCATGAGCGGTCGTTCCCGTGGCGGGAAGACCCATCTCCGTATCGCGTGTGGGTGTCGGAGATCATGCTGCAGCAAACGCGTATCGAAGCGGCGTTACCGTATTTTGAACGCTTTATGCAAGCGCTTCCCACCGTTGCCGACCTGGCGGCTGCATCGGAAGACGTGCTGTTAAAACTGTGGGAAGGCCTCGGTTATTACAGCCGTGTACGCAATCTGCAAAAAGCCGCCCAAATGATTATGAGCGATTTCGGCGGAGAACTTCCCGATACCTACGAACAACTGCTTACCCTGCCGGGAATCGGGGAATACACCGCCGGCGCGATCGCATCCATTGCTTTCGGTAAACGTGCCGCCGCTGTGGATGGAAACGTTCTGCGCGTCATGGCACGTCTTACAGACGATGCAACGGACGTGATGCAGCCCAAAAACCGCAAACGGTTGACGGCATTGGTGCAAAGCATCGTACCGGAACAGCATCCGGGAGATTTCAACCAAGGAATTATGGAACTCGGTGAAACGGTATGCCTACCGAATGCTCAACCGCGTTGCAGTGAGTGCCCGCTTTTTGACTATTGTGCGGTAGCCGGCTTGGAGCGGGCGAGAGAATTGCCCACGCGAGCCAAGCCGAAACAACGCCGCGTAGAACACCGCACCGTGTTCCTTGTTGTAAAAGACGGAAAAGTGCTGTTACGACGCCGCCCGCCAAAAGGGTTGCTCGGCGGTATGTGGGAATTGCCGAATATGGAAGCGAACTATTTGGGCGATGCGTTATCCGATTGGGGTATTCAGGCAAGTTTCATCGACCGACTTCCCGATTCAAAGCACGTATTTTCTCACGTGGAATGGCACATGACCGGTTACCTTGTAAAGGCAAAACGCCTTACGTTGCAACCCGATTTTCAGTTGGTTTCCAAAGAGGAATTGGCTGGCTATGCGCTGCCAACGGCCTTTCGCACCTATAGTGATATACTAAAGGAGGACGTTTTATGAAACGCGAGGACTATCTTTCCTGGGACGAATATTTTATGGGGGTTGCTTTGTTGTCGGCACAGCGCAGTAAAGACCCCGGAACGCAGGTAGGCGCTTGCATTGTCGGTCAGGACAATAAGATCCTGTCCATGGGATATAACGGTATGCCGATCGGTTGCAGTGACGACTGTATGCCGTGGGATCGCGACGGCGATCCGCTGAACACGAAGTATCTGTACGTTTGTCATGCAGAACTCAACGCGATCCTCAACCACGGCCGTTCCGGCTTAGAGGGTGCCAAGGTATACACCACGCTGTTCCCGTGCAACGAATGTGCCAAAGCGATCATCCAATCGGGCATCAAAGAGGTCATTTATCTGCAGGATAAATATGCCGATACGGATTCCGTTATCGCTTCCAAGAAAATGTTTGATATGACGGGTGTTGCCTACCGTTTGTTTGACGGTGACCATAAAGACATCACGTTGAAACTGTAAGAGAGATTGCGGTTATGAAAACGGTTTTGATTACGGGCGCCTCCCGCGGCATCGGAGCCGCGGCGGCGCGGTTGTTTGCTGAAAACGGATATGCGGTAGCCGTTAACTACTGCTCCTCAAAAGAAGCGGCACACCGTTTGGTTGACGAGATCACGGCGCAGGGCGGCGAAGCTTTTGCGGTGCAGGCGGATGTCTCAAAAGCGGATGAGGTAAAACGGATGATGCAAGCGGTGTACGACCGCTGCGGGCATCTGGATGTCTTTATCCACAATGCCGGTATTGCACAGCAAAAACTACTGACAGACACCGATGAGCAGGAATGGCACCGCATGATGGGGGTACATTTGGACGGTGCGTATCACTGTTGTCAGACGGTTATCCCCGCCATGGTACGGCAGGGCTACGGCAGTATTCTGACGGTATCCTCCATAT
>JAFSGO010000169.1 GCA_017440765.1 Clostridia bacterium | reverse complement strand
TTTTACTTGCCATGGTCCCCCTCCTATCGTTTCATAATGAATTCCTGTGCCAACGCGTCATACGCTTTTGCACCTTTGGAATTCTTATCGTAATAGTTAATTGGTTTCCCGAAGCTGGGTGCTTCCGACAGCCGCACACTGCGCGGGATCGGTGTCGCAAACACTTTTCGCGGGAAAAACCTCTTCACTTCGGCAACCACCTGCTGTGTCAGGTTCAACCGTCCGTCATACATTGTCAGCAGCACGCCCTCTAAATCCAACATGGGGTTGTACAAGCGTTTTACCTGCCGCACTGTCGCCATCAGCTGCGACAATCCCTCCAACGCGTAATATTCGCATTGGATCGGCACCAGCAACGTATCGGCGGCGCACAACGCGTTCAACGTCAACAACCCAAGCGACGGCGGACAATCGATAAAGATGTAATCATACTGCTCGCGCAACTCCGCCAGCACCGCTTTCAAGCGGTTTTCACGACGACTGATCTCCACCATCTCGATCTCCGCACCCGCAAGCTGCATACTCGACGGTAACACGTCTACGTTCTGATACGGTGTTTTACGCACCGCCGACTGCGGCTCGTCTTGTCCTATCAACAGTTCGTACGTTGACACCATTTCTTGCCGCTTATCAACACCCACACCGCTGGTCGCGTTTCCCTGCGGATCCAGGTCCACCAGTAAGCACCGCTTGCCGAGCGCACCCACCGCCGATGTTAAGTTAACTGTCGTGGTCGTTTTTCCAACGCCGCCTTTTTGATTGACGACCGCCACAACTTTGCCCATGCAACTCACCTCTTTTATTTGCGTAACATTATACTATCACACTTTTTGCCGATATAAAAGAGAAATTTGCAGATTTTTGCCCGAAATTTCAAAATGTTTCATGTGAAACACTGCTTTCCGACCTTTTTACCGCGTCTGTCCTCGTTGTTTCACGTGAAACGCAGGGGAAAGCAGTCTTAAATAACAGCGCACCCCACGTTCCACGTGAAACAACGAACATTTGTTCTTTTTTTAAGAAGAGAAGAGCCGCCCGCGCTTCGCGAACGGCTCACATTTAAAAAAGGGGACAGAGGATTACTGTCACTCGCTTTTTAATACAGATTCCGCAAGTGTCTGTACGCCCACTTTTTGGGTTTTGACAAACTCGCGTAGATTGCGCGCGAGTAGTCGCGCAACCCGCTTAACACCTCGTTTGCTTCTTCTAACGTAGCAGGGGTGCGGGAGTAAGCGTGTTTCAGGAGCACGTTTAAAATGCGTTCGGCCGCTTCCGCCGTAATATGGCGGCCAACACCGCTCATGCGCTCGGCAAGCTTCGCGTGATCGTAGACGTTGCCGACAGGAATCTTCTGATACGCCGCCAGCGACACCAGCCACTTGTACGCAAACCTCAGTTTTTTGCCAACGTCGCGCGAGCGATAGATCCGTCTTTTTGACACCGCAAAAGCAAGAAGGCGCACACAAAACGCCAGGATGACTGCAACCAATGCCAGCGGCACGACTTCCCACGGCCACCGCATTGATTTGGGCTCAAAGGGCTCATCCGCGACCTCGTTTTCAACCTCATCGTCGACAATTTCAAAATCCGTCGGCAGCTTTTCCCCCGAATTTTCAGGTGTTTCGGGTTCGGGTTCCTCGGGTTCGGGAGGTCGGGGTGCGCTGATATTGCCCTTCCAATATCCCGGCGTCACCTCCACCGGCATCCAACCGTACGTGTCGTCAAAGACCTCAACCCAAGCATGCGCATACGCATCGGTAATGTCGACAGTTTTATAGTCCTCAACACGCTCCGATTCCGTGCTGTTAAACACATCGGCAGGGATGTAGTAGCCCTCAACATAGCGCGTGGGATATCCTCGCGCCTGCAACAGCACCGCGGCGGCGGTGGCAAAATGTGTGCTGTAGCCCGCCTTGGTGTTAAAAAGGAAATTTTCTACAAAATCAGCGTCTTTAGGGCACTTTCCGGACTCCCAAGTATGCTCCATATTTTGCTGGAGGAACGGACGCATGGCGTTGATATACTCAAATTTATCCGATGCTTCAAAGCTCATTGCCAACGCACGCACCGATTCGGGGATTTGCGACTTAATATATTCCTCGTTGACAAAATCCTTGTATTTGACAAACGCCGCCTGATAATCCGCGGTCTTATACATGGCCGAATCGGGAACCATATAAAGATAGTTTTCGAAAAGATACGCGGGGTAGGTATACCGATCGTTGTCAGGCGGGGCAGCATAGGTATCGTAGACCGACGTATAATCACCGGTAAAGCTTGCGAAATACGTCCCGTACGCATACGGCTTTTTACGTCGGAAATTACTGAGCGTGATGTCCGTAAAAAAATCGCCCGCAAATTTAGGGTTGCTGGTAATCAATCGACCCGTAGCATCGCCCATCATATAAGCGGACTTCGCAAACTCATCAAACATGGTTTGGTACTTTTCGTACGCATCCGTCTGATTCCAACTATTGTTCTTATAGATGGTGGCCGTATACCCCTTTAACCGTATTGGCTCGTTCGTGGAACTGGTCGTGGTTTCCATAGTGATGTAATGCCGGTTTTTAATAACACGGTCGTCAACCTCGTAAAGCTTGCCTTCTTTAAGACTTCCGTCGTGGTCTTTACCGGTGATATAGTCCATAAGATCCGAAAACGCATACTTGGTATCGTGCCGCAATTTATCAATGTTCTCGGTGCGGCTAAACCCGATCGCGTTGAGATACGCCGTTATCCCGCTAAACAGAAAAGCCACCGTGACGGCAACGACAAGTGCTACTCCCGCAAACTTCTGCTTGTTCCCGCCAACCTTTACGTTCTGCTTTTCACCATTGGAACGGCGCATTTTAATTTTCGCATTTGCCGCCCTGGAGACGGTAAGCATGGAAGCCCAGGACGCCAGCATGAGCGAAAAATACAGGTAGTGGGGGACAGCACCGAATGCGGCACCGATCTCAAAAAACGGAAACGTCAGGAGAAAAACCGCGATAAAGCTTTGCTTTACCACCGTAAAATAACTGATGGCCGAGCAAAGCACCAGGGACAAGAGGACGGTAACCGTGTTGGTGAGATACACAAATTCATCCCGCCACTTGTAGGTCGGCTTGACCGCGTCCCAGAACATAAACTTGTTGATGGTATCTCTTGACTGATCAAAAATAATAACCGCGCCTTTTGAAATATCCTTTAGGAACAAAAGCGCTATAAGCCCCGCCAAAACCACCGCGCCCACAATAACCAGAGCGCGCCGTTTTTTAATGAGCTTATACAAAACCGTATACGCGACCGAAAACGCCGCAATAAACGCTATGACGATACTCGGCGTCACCGTAAAATCCAAAATGGTCGCAAATGTCATAACCGCGCCAACAGATGCCATGGCAGCAAGAAGGGTGAGCAGAATCTCGTTAAAAAACGGAAGCTTAATCCGTTCGTTAACGTCAACCCGATAGGAGAGTGACACCCCGTTGTTGGCGGAAAGATTGCGTTTGTTTTTCATGATAACTCCTATAAAACCGCCTCGTTAAGGGACGAAGCAATTCCGCTTTTTTTCACAGATATCCAGTTAATCTCTTCGCCGCCAACATCAGCATCAAGCGCACCCTCGCCCACGACGTTAATAACCGTGTGGAGCAGCGCCTCGCTTTTGCCTGCTGACAACGCGTTACACCGTTCCGCCGTCACGTTAGCAGAAATATACACCACGTGCGACATGTCCTGCTGCAACTCGGGATCCATGTTCGCCAAAACGGGGTTGCTGTAGTACGTCGACGTATTGAAAATCTCCCCGAACACGGAATAAAGATCGTCAAGATCGCCTATCTTTTGCACACAAACCTTGTCCACTTCGGCGTTGTAATAACCGATCGCATGCAACGTTTTGCGTTCGATCAAGGTGTGCGACAGGGAAAAGGCAATTTCTAAAACCGAGTCAATGAGGTCAAGATTGGTTTCGTTCCCTTCATCAAAAACAAGCTCGGGCAAAATGAGCACCGCTTCGTTTATTGGCAAAC
>JAFSGO010000168.1 GCA_017440765.1 Clostridia bacterium | reverse complement strand
CTCTGTCATACAGATCCCCTCCCTTTCCGATTGGTAATAATAAAACCCTTGCTCGCATCGGCAGATGCGGACAAGGGTTGTGTACCGAATACCCCCGCTGATTTCAGCAGGGACAAAACACGACCGTCCGAGCTTTGGCATCGCGGGGCGGGCGCAAAAGCGCCATTGAAACTGCATTAGAGAACACCTTGTTTTCGATGTTCCCTGCTAACCATCTCATAGTGTCTCCACCATTTTGCGGCAGCAGTCCATATCCCCGCGGTAACCTCACCTACCGAGTGTTGTCTTTAATTTAAGTATACCCATCTTTTTTTATTTGTCAATACAAATTCTAAAAAAGTAATAACACTCCGCGGCGGTTTGGCCACAGAGTGTTATTACGGCTTATTTCAAAGGAATGAGCAATACCTGCTTATCTGTTAAGACGTCTTCTTTTAATTTATTGGCGCAAAGTACCGTGTCGACGTCGGTATGGCAATTTTTGGAGATCTGCCAGACCGATTCCCCGCTTTCCGCAAAGATCATCCGCACGGCGGCATTACCGAAGGTATACGGATGCGTATCGTCCGTTGAGACACTACTGACCGCTCGAAAACTCTTACTTGCCATATCGGTGACCAGTAATTCGGTCACTACGGCCAATTCCAACGTATCGGTATCCTTTCGGCGGTAATCGCACTCGAGGATCTGCAGACGATATTGAGGCAGATCGCCGCTAACGTTTAGCGGTGTCTCAAAATCCACCGTCCGCTCGTAGCAACTCAGTATGCCGGACTCATCCGAAGCCAGTAAATGTACCGACAACCGGTGTGTTGCTATGCCGTCAGAGTGATTGACGGAGAGGCAGTCACACCAAAGATCGACCACGTCGGCGATCCCCTCCGGTAACTCCAACTCCTGCCGTAGAGGTAATCGCCGAATAGCACACCCCCCGTATCGATAGCCGGTGCAATCGGTCAGCATTGTTTCGGTCGGGCAGGCGGTGCTGTAAGCATCGGCAAGATATGGCGTAACCGTGTGTTCCCATGCGCAAAGGGTAGCAGAGAGTTGCAGGTTGGCTAAAAGAACGTTTCGGCCGGTCCCCTCTTCTCTTTCGGCACGGACGTCACAGGAAAGAACCGAAACAGAACAATCGGTCTGCAGTTCGTCCGCTAATCCTTTGGCGTCAATGACTTGACTGTACAACAGCGTGTGATCGCAAGCGCCGTATTCCGGCATTTCTTCGCTTCCGCCTGCTGTTTCGTACAAACTGTGTACGCGGATCTCGCCCTTGATGATGGCACGTTCTGACAAAACCTTACACTCACTGACCGAAGCAATCGCACGGCAGGAGATCACCTTGGTGGCTGTATCTCCGCCTGCATCCAAAACTTCGTTAACCGTAAAAACCTTACCGGTGCATTGGGCAGGGAGACTATGCTCCGCTGTACAGCGTAGGAGGCACAAGTCCTTGCGGTCACTGCGGCTTGGCAACTCGGCGGAAACGGTATCGTACACAACGGCATAGACCCGGAAAGCGCCCCGAACATCCAGCCGACGCGGCCCGATCGCACGGTAGTTGACGTATGAAACGACCGTGTTCAACGAACTGATCGCCGGATCGCTCAACCCGTCCGCATTAAACGTGGAGGTAAAAGGTTGAGTGGCTTCATAAGTAAACAGACGACTGCGGCTGTTGTCAACGTACATCACTTGGACGCGAACGTGCCCGTCGACGATCAGACGGCCGTTGCCAAGTTGACGGTTTTCAATGACCGGTTCCAGCCGGCAGGAAAGAATGGCGGCCATTTCCGGCAGGTATTCCGGCAACACAAAATCGCCGTCAAACGGCTTTTCGTCAAAGGTATCCAATAGTTTGCGGGCGTTGCGGACGGTCTGTTGCTTCATCACACATTCCATAGATTATCGCTCCTTTTGATCGGTTTGCTACCAATCTATGCAACACCGCGGCAAAATAGACATCCCCTGTCGCTCAAACCTTTTCAGAGCCGCGAATACCGAACAGCGTCCGCAAGATTCCGCTGATAAAACGGGGGCTTTTCACCAAAACGATCTTCATGAGCATTCTCCTTTCAGCGTCGGGAAATGGATAGGCCTAAGAAAATGAAAACCGCAGCCAGCACAAACAAAAGCAATCGGGATGGCAACAGATTCGCCACCAACAACCCCACTCCAAAGGCAGCACAGTAACCGCCAAGACAAGAGGAACGACACAATGTAACCCACTCCTTTTCCGGCTGAAGCCGCGTTTTCGTTACATTCTATGCTTGCTCTCGCTATGCGGTTACAAAAAAAGCGTCGTGTCAACCGACACGACGCTTTGCGTTATCGCAATTCCCAATCCTTGCGGGACATCGCTTCCTCCATCATCGACCGATACGTTTGTAACCGCGAGGGTGCAATCTTTCCCTCGTTGGCGGCTTGCAAAACCGCACAGCCGGCTTCTTTTAAATGGCGGCAGGAGGTGAACTTACACGCCCCGATATACGGTGTAAAATCACGGAAACAGTATGGCAGATCGTCTTTATGAATCCATTCCAACCGTTCCATATCCAGAGAGGAAAACCCAGGGGTATCGACAAAGTATCCGCCGCCCGGTTGCGCATACAGCACCGAGGAACGGGTGGTGTGCTTGCCGCGTCCCAAGACGGTGCTGATCTCCGCCGTTTCCAAGCCG
>JAFSGO010000167.1 GCA_017440765.1 Clostridia bacterium | reverse complement strand
GCGGCACGTCGTCCGCGGAGGCAAAGAAGCGAGCGTTCGCCTCGATGGTGCTGGGATCGAGATCCACCACGTGGGTCTCTTTCGTAAAGAACTTGTCGGGCTCGTTAAAGCCGATGTGACCGTCCGGCCCGATACCAAGCAGCTGCATATCGATACCGCCAAGCGACGCGATGAGCTCATCGTACCGCGCACCCTCCGCCGCGTAGTCGGCGGCTTTGCCGTTGGGAACGTTGGTGTTCGCTTTATCGATGTTCACACGGTTGAACAGGTGCGTATCCATGAAATAGCGATAGCTTTGATCGTTCGTGCCGTCCAAACCGCAATATTCATCCAGGTTGACCGAGCGGATGGCGGAGAAATCCAAGTCACCGTTCTCGTTCCACTTCACCAAATTGTCGTACAGCCCGATCGGCGAGGAACCGGTAGCAAGGCCGAGCACGGCATCCGGTTTTAACACGATCTGCGCCGCCATGATCTTGGCAGCTTCCAAACTCATTTCTTCATAATTCTTCGTACGAATGATCTTCACAGTACGCACGCTCCTTTTCGGCAAAATACTTGATAACTCTACCATACCACTTTTTCGTTGGCTTTTCAAGAGTTTTCGGCAGGATCGGCGGCCGAAAAACTTGCACTTGCCAATTTCTTGTGTTATGATATATATACGAAAAAGGGGTGTGGGTCATGAAACACTTTATCAAATATTTTTCAGACGATCAAACCGTGCGGCTGGATGCGTTCATCACCGAGCGCTCTCCCGAAATGCCGTACTTAAACGCGGCGCGCCCTGCCGTTATCGTCTGCCCGGGCGGCGGGTATCAAAGCTGCTCTGACCGCGAGGCAGAGCCGATCGCGCTCAAATACGCGGCGGCGGGCTTTCAGGCGTTCGTGTTGCGCTACACCGTCGGCAAAAAAGCGGTGTTCCCCACCTCACTCATCGATCTCGGCACAGCGATCAAATACGTGCGCGACAACGCCGAAAACTTAAACGTCCTCCCCCATAAGATCGCCGTTTGCGGTTTTTCGGCAGGCGGGCATTTAACCGCCTCGCTCGGCGTGTACTGGAATGACCCCGCCGTGCTCACCGCCTGCGGTGCCGTCGGTCGCGAACTGCGCCCCGATCTTATGATCTTGGGGTATCCCGTCATTTCTACCTCGTGGATGGAAAACGCCGGCGATTATCCTCGGATCTCGGGCAACCCCGACGATCCCGCGATTTACCAAAAACTCAACCTGCACACGGCAGTCGCCAAAGACACCCCGCCCACGTTCCTCACCCACGGTGTGGACGACGAAGCGGTGCCGGTGCGCGATTCGCTGAAATTTGCCGCCGCACTGGAAGCGTGCGACGTGCCGTTTGAACTGCACGTGTTCTCACACGGGCTTCACGGCTATGCCACCGCCGACGAAACCACGTGTGACGAGCGCTGGCTCGACCCCGCCCTCGCGCAGTGGATCCCGCTGTCGATCGCGTGGTTAAAACGCAATTTCGAAGGCGGCGAACTCGGCCGCCCCATCGAAAAAGCCCACTATTCTTCCAAACTATAAAAAACAACGCCGTTTGCCTTATGGCAAACGGCGTTTTCTTATTGTGTTGCACCGCAAACAGAGCATTTGTGTCCCACAACCACTTGCTCGGTATACGCTTTCTTGTCCACGACCCACTTTTGTCCGTAGACCGGCACCTGCTTCGTCGAGGTTTCATAGCGATCGCGAAAAATTCCAACCAGCGCGTCCGAGGAGTTCTCGTGCTCCTCAAAATGCGTGTAATAGGCACTGAGCGATTCAAAAGTGCCGTAACACACCGCACATTTGTAGATCGTCACCGTGTTATACCCGGTAATCACCTGCTCATAATGACCGACCTCATCGTGCTTCACCGTTTCCGTGATCGCCTGCCAGTTGTGCCCGCCGACGCACGGATCCACCGCGCCGCCCTGCGCCGAGGTGCTGCCCGTCGCTTTGGTTGTACCGGTAGTTGCCTTTGTCGTGGATGTTTTCCCTTTCACTGTAGTGGTAGTACTTTTTTGCGCTTTTCCGTTTGTCGTAGTGGCTTTTTCCGTTACCGTAGTCGTTGTGTCGCCCGTTGACGCCGTCGTGCTGCGGCCACTACCCGCCGTACCGTTAACGGCTTCTGCACCGTCGTCTACGGTCACCTGTGCGTGCAACTCACTTGTTGTAGTCGTCATATCACCGGCGGGTACGTCCTGCGACAAATTCGGCAATAACTCGATCACGAGCACACACACGGCAACCAACACCGCGACACCGCCGACAAAGACCGGCCACCCGAGCATCCGCTTTTTCACCGGCATTCCCGCGACCGGTTGCTCGGCAATAAGCTTTTTCATACAATACGGGCAAAATTGCATCTCCTCCGGCAATTCCTTCCCGCAATACGGACAGTGTTTCACGCGACCTCATTCCTTCCCATTCGTCAGTATATCATACGATTCAACACAACACAAGAAAAAAGCCGAGGAGTCGCCTCCTCGGCTTTTGAGAGCCCTTTCACAAGCCATTACTGCATCGGCGGTTGTTGCGAGGGCTGTGTAACAGCCGTGGTGTCCATCGCATCAAATGCCATACGATTTTCCATAACGAAATTGCGGATCGCTACAAAATAATAAATCGAACCGACCACACCGATCACGCCGCCTACCACCAAATTGTAGACAAGCGTAATGATCGGGCCGACGAGCGGCTCAAACTTTTTAACGACACCGCTCGGATCTGACAACACCTTTTTACTGTATTGCATATCCTGAATCGACGAGATCACGTTCAGCACACCGACGATCAGCAGCCACCAGTCCCAGAAGATACCGCCGAGGATCTGCAGAATACCGATCACTAACCAGATAATGCCGTTGGTATTCGTGCGCTGCGACAATGTCATCAACAACTGCACAGGATCTCTCGTCGGTTGTTGCACCGGCTGCTGATACACCGGTTGTTGTACCCGCTGTGGCTGGGCCGCCTGTGATGCGGCAGCTGTCCCACAAGCCGAGCAGAACTGCTCTTGCTCGCCGAGCTGTTTACCGCAATTTGAACAAAATGCCATTTTACTTCCTCCTGCCCGGTGTGACAAGGTTTTAATCCTGCCGCACAGCACTATCCTTCGCCACAGGAATCACTTTTTTACACTCAAAAACCTTTAACACAAAATACAAGACGGTAACCAGTCCAAAGCCGATCAACACCACGCCGCTGATTTCCCGCACTGTCCATTCTAAGGAAAAGATGTTGTTGCCCGTGTCGGCTGCAGCATTTTGTATGCCGGTGTAAGCATCTCCGCCATACGATTCCGAAGCGATATAATCACTATATAAGCTGGAGTCATAGGTGGTGAAACCAACAACCGTCAATACCAATCCTAAAACGATACCCAAAACGCAAACGACCAATTTCGCCATATCAAAATTTGCTTTTATCTTCTCAAATGCAGACGGTTGCGGCGTAGGAACCTGCACCGTCGCCTGCATAACCGGCGTACCGCACGCCGCGCAAAATTTCTCCTGCTCATTAAGCTGTTTACCGCAATTTGTACAAATCATAGTATTGTCCTCCCAAATTTTTGCTTTCTTATTTTTACCACATGCTCAGCGCCACGTAGACTTCCATGGCAGATCGAATGCCGACACTTTCTTCGATTTTCGCCGTTTTTGTTTGGATATCCACAAGACAAGTCAGTTTTCCACCGGTTTCCACATATGAAGGTAAATCCTTTTTGTTGGGATAATAATCTCCGGTTACGGTGATGCGATACTGCGTTTCGTTGACGGCTTCACACGTTAACCGATAATCCTTAACGACCTGCGGGATGACCTGCCCAAAATCATAGTCCGCATACGAATATACGCGCAGATCGGAAAAAATCTCGATGGCCTGGTCCTCTAAATACTGCTCGATTGAAGAAGCAGTCACCTCGGTATACGACACTTCGGTTGTGTCCAACTGTTGTACAAATGACGTGACCGCACCATCCGCTACAGTAACAACGTATTCGTCCATCGTATACACACCGCTTTCGCCTTTTTCAAAGGCACATGCAATCGTTTCGGTGGCGGTCGTGATCTCTGCCGTGTTTCCGTTTACGTACTGATAGTGGTCCTTAACAAAGTTTTCACCGGTTTCGTCAAAGGTCAGCGCGATATGAATCCACGAACCGTCCGAAGTTTCAATATACGTTTCAAACACTCGACCGGCCATCAATTCATTCATGTTCACGCCGCCAGTCAGCAGCAATGCCAAGGCAACCGCCACAACCACGACAGCCGCCACCATGGCAATGAGCAGGCCTTTCTTGCTCTTCTTCGGCAGAATAGATTCCTCCACCGACTGCTCCAACGGCTGTTCTGCGGAATGCTCCACCGGTTGCTCGGCTACCTGCTGTTGTACAGTTTCTTGCATAACTTCATTGTTTTCCATTTTCTGTTCCCCTCCTTGTCGACTTTCGTCGTAATTTATTACAATATACCACGAAACACGGTAGTTTGCAAGATATTTTTACTTGCAAATTTACTTATTTTCATAATTGCGTGAATCGCGTACAATACTAGTGTGAGGTGAGCGTGATGTTTACAGTGAAAAAAACGCAAAATTCCAATAAGACCATCCGTATGCCGGATGCACTCATTGAGCGTCTGCAGAAGATAGCAGATGCGAACGACATTTCCTTTAATCAGCTGGTCGTTCAGTGCTGTGAGTACGCGCTGGACCATCAGAAGGCGCCGGCTGATCAGGAGAAGTAACCGTAAACGGCTTGTCCGGCAGTTCCTCAAACAGATCCGGCTTTGATTTTTCACACATAACGAACACCCCCGACGAACAGTATAGTTCGTCGGGGGTTGTTTTGTCCTTAGCAGGTTGCTTAGTTAAGCGCTTTTTTCAGCGCCCACACGTCGGGGTATCGTGCGGCGGGATCAAGGCGGGTGCATTTTTCAATGACCTTTCGCAAACTACCGTTCGCCGCTTGCTTGGTGGGATGCTCGCCGGTGAGCATCACGTTCATCATGATCCCCATCGCAAAAATATCCGCACGGTTATCCGTCTGTGCCACGCCGAACTGCTCGGGAGCGGCATAACCGGCAGTACCGATGACCACCGTGTCCCGCGAGGCCGTCGGTTTATAGTGACGGGCGGTGTCGAAGTCGAGCAGTACCACCCGCCCCTCGGACGTCACCATCACGTTTTCGGGTTTGATATCCCGATGTACGATGCCGACGCTGTGGAGAAAGCCGACCGCGTCGCATACCGCCGTCATCACCGCACGCACGCCGTCCGCGTTGTACAGACCGCTTTTTAAGATCTGTGCGACCGTCGTGCCGTCGATGAATTCTTCCAGTACCGTGCACTGACCGTTTTCTTCCCATACCTCGTATACACGGGGCAGGTTTTCGTGACGTACCGTCTGCAGGAGCCGATACACCGCCCCGTTGCCCTCAAACGATAGACATACCAGGTCTTTTTTCAACCGTTTATGGCGCAGGCGACGAATGGTGATCTTGTCGGTGTCGCGCAACACACCGACCACGCCGTATTCGTCTTGTAAAACACCGTCTAGCCATTGCATACAAACACACCCTTGTCAAATTCAGTATACCATGCTACACTGAGAAAGGGAAGTGAAAAATATGGTGAAAGAAACCAAAGAGATGTTGGAGCAACTTAAAACCGCGGAGAGTCTGGACGGGTATCTGCGTGAAAACGAGGATCAACTGGTTGACGGTACCATCCGTGAACAGCTCGAAGCCGCTTTGCGGGAAACAGGGCTTTCAAAAGCCGAGGTCTTGCGCCGTGCCGAGATCAACGACATCTACGGATACCAGTTGTTTGCGGGATCGCGCAAGCCGTCACGCGATAAACTGATCGCCTTGTGTATCGGTATGTCACTGACCCTCGACCGCACGCAATGTCTGCTCAAAGCCACCGGCTTTGCACCCCTCTACGCGAAAAACAAGCGCGACAGCATTCTCATCTTCGGCATCCAAAACAACCAAACAGTGCTTGAGATCAACACTGCACTGTACGATCACGCCGAGCCCACGCTGTAATTTCGATTGATTAATGTACGGGGCAATACGCCACCCTACGAATTTTAAGGTTGCATTTCATTGAAACAAGCTCGTTGCTTTCGCAACGAGCTTTTTCTGGAAGAATTGTACAAATTCCATGCTCTATAAATTTTTAACTCAAGCGTTCGAACCACTACATGTTTCCGCATATAATTTTAGTCTTTATCTCTGTTAATAGGGTTTGCACGAAGGCGAAATTGCAAGCAATTACAAGGACACGGAATTTCAATTTCATATTTTTCCTTAGAACCTCTATATGTAAAATCCCCACCGCAGCGAATAACCTCACACCATGTAAACATCTCAATTAAAGCACGGGGACAGAAGTCTTTAGGTGTTCCGTATTCAAAATAGAATTTATCACCCTTTTCTAATCCCAGTCTGCAATTCTTTGAAATTCCCTCTATTATTTCCACTTCGAAAGCCCAATCTTCAGTAATCCACCTATTCATTTGTTATTCTCCTTTGCGGTGTTTAGTGATGCTATCAATATTCTGCGAATTGTACCACATTGATTGTATAAATCTTTTGCAATTTCTCTATCCATTAACTCAGATTTTATAAACAATTCAAGCCAATATTCAGTCTCATAACATTCTTTAAGAGATATTTGAAGTTTAGCAACAAAATCGGGTTTACCGTGAGCATAATTTGCTTCGTGAATGTTTGCACCAATAGAAGTTGCAGAACGCTCTAATTGATTAACGAGTGAGTAATGTCCTTTTATGTCTTCGCAAAGTTTTATAACTTTTATAGAAAAGTCCATTGATAAATCCACAAGTTTATTTTCTTTCAAGAGTATCACCTCTGCAAACATTATAACACATCCAATGAAATATTGCTACGCAATATGAAATAATCCTAACGGATTATGAAATTTTCTGCTAAGGCAGAAAGTGAAATAAAATTCGCCTCTTAAACATTTGCGAAGCAAATATTTCATACGCTTAAGCGTATTTCATAGCGAAGCTATTTCACTCGCCGAAAGGCGAATTTCATTGAAAAAGCGACTTGTCGAAACAAGTCGCTTTTTCTGGCTGGGCTGGATGGAGTTGAACCATCACGGCGTGAGTCAAAGTCACGTGTCCTACCGCTAGACTACAGCCCAATATTGTGGCAGGGACACTCATGAGAACAAGTGTCCCTGCGGTTGTGGGGTGGGAGATGGGATTCGAACCCACGATCTTCAGTGCCACAAACTGACGCGTTAGGCCAACTACGCTACACCCACCATATCTGGCGCGCCTGAAGG
>JAFSGO010000166.1 GCA_017440765.1 Clostridia bacterium | reverse complement strand
TTGCGTAACATATTGTTACATTTTTATTGTAACAAACAGTTACAATAAAAGCAAGGTGATTTTTATGATTGGTTTACGTGTAATTCGCAAACAGCGAAATCTCAATCAATTAAAGGTTGCAACCGACCTGCATATATCACGCGAGTCTCTCTCGTATTACGAGTCCGGCAAACGTGAGCCCTCTTTGAGTTTGCTTGTCAGAATGTCGGAATATTTTAACGTGTCTATCCACTACCTCATCACCGGAAAAGAATTTGAAAAGAAGTAAGACCTGTTGTGATTTTCACAACAGGTCTTTTCGTATCATCTTATTCCGCAATATCCGCGTAAGTGAATTTCACGGCTTTTTGCAGGTCGTCGGGTGCGAGCTCCACTTGATACCCGATCTTGCCCGCGCTCACGCAAATGGTGGGGTATTCCTTTGCCGTTTCGTGAACCACGGTGCGAAACGGTTTTTTCATGCCGACGGGTGAGCACCCACCGTGTATGTAGCCGGTAAGCGGCAAAAGCTCTTTGGCTTTTAGCATTTCGATTGCCTTTTCGCCCACCGCCGCCGCGGCTTTTTTGAGTTGTAATTCCATGGCACACGGAATGACAAACAC
This sequence comes from Clostridia bacterium, assembly GCA_017440765.1. Lineage (GTDB taxonomy): Bacteria > Bacillota > Clostridia > Oscillospirales > Acutalibacteraceae > RGIG3009. The sequence continues at coordinate 2,638 of JAFSGO010000166.1, read as the reverse complement.
ATAGTGAGCACCGGATTTTGCCACCGTCACCAGCGTTTTGAACACACGCTCAGGCGGTTGTTTCAACACCGCAGCGACTTCCACACCGCTGATAGCATCGGTATTTGCATAACAATGATAGATATACGGGATCTTTGCTTGATCGAGCAAGCGCATGACATTGGTTTTTTGTTCGTTCTTTTTCATCGTTATCTTATCCATTCTAAAATAGTTTCAAACCACTCGACAACCTTAAAACGCACGGCATACCGCGGCGCTTCGCTCACGATCGTGCACGCGTCTTTATTCATCACGTCCGACAGCGTCGCTTTATCGGTCGCCGCCGATACGCAAAGCGGCGGATACATCACGCACCACCAGTTTTTGCCCTTGGCTTCCCCAATGGAAAAGCGGACGGCGCGATACCGGCCGGCAGGGAACGTGCCGCTCTCATATGTGCGCGTCGTAAAATACATGGTGGTAAGTTCCGCTGTGACGGGGTACGAATACCCCTCGTCATACACGCACTGCTGTGCCGTTTCGATTAAGCGCGGCAAGGCGTCCTGCAAGCGTTCCTCCGCTTGTTCGCGATCCGTGACGCCGTCAAGCATACCCGCGCCTGCCGCTGTTACCGCATCGCGCACCTTGAGTTTCAGCGCTTGATCTTCCTCGCTGTCGGAATTGGCTAAAATATGCAGCCGTACCACGCTATCGCGCACGGCGGCGCAATTTCCCGCAAACCCACACAGGGAGAGTACCATACAGACGATCACGGCGCCGCAAAGCGCTTTTATCCATCGTTTCATAAAAACCCGTCCTTTTCCTTAACGTTACCATAAGGATTGGACGGGTTTTCAAAATTTAATCAACTGTGATACCTCTGCACGGACGGCATACGCGCACCTGCGCATAGTATTGCCCCATTGCCGCTGCGCAGCGTTCGGCGGCCTCTTGTGAAGCAAACAAACCGAACACGGAGGATCCGCTGCCGCTCATGCAGGCGGCTGCAGCACCGTTTTTGAGCAACATATCTCGTGCCGCCAAACTGTCCGGCAAGCACAAAGCATCTTCAAACGAGTTGCCGACGGCGGCAGTCATTTTCTCCCAATCGCCGTTTTTGAGCGCTTCGCAAAACGCACGCGCCGACGGATGGAACAGATCGGCTTTGCCGTCTACCAACCGATACGCTTCCGGGGTGGAAACGCCGCCTGTCGGTTTCACAATGACAAGATACCCTGCCTTGAAAGCAGGAAGCGGCTGTAACTCCGTTCCCGTTCCGGTGCCGAGCGCGGTACCACCGCGAATACAAAACGGTACGTCTGCACCGATCTTTCCGCCAAGTGCACACAACTCGTCAAGTGAAAGGTCAGCGCCCGTCAAACGGTTAAGGGCGACTAATACACCTGCTGCATCGGCACTGCCGCCCGCAAGCCCCGCTTGCATCGGGATATGCTTTTCGACCGTGATGCAATAGTTCTCGTTTCGACCGGTATACTCCCGAAACAGCATTGCCGCACGGTAGGCGGTGTTTGATTCATCCTGCGGGGCACCGCCGTCACAAAACACTTCTGTGGTATCGGCAAAATCCACCGTAATGCGATCGCACCAATCAACGGTTTGGAATACCGTTTCGAGCAGGTGATAGCCATCTTCCCGCCGACCGACCACGTCCAACACGAGATTGACCTTGGCAGGGGCGTTTACCGTCACGCTCATAAAAGGCCTCGGCTTTCCAAAAACGCGCGGATGCGTTTCATGGCTTCGGTAATATGCCCGATGGAGTAGCAATACGAAATGCGCACAAAGCCCTCGCCGCATTCACCGAACGCCGTGCCGGGCACGACTGCTACGTGCTGTTCCATGAGCAGCTGCGTGCAAAAGTCTTCTGCCGTGAGCCCCGTTTTTTCAATGGACGGGAACACGTAAAACGCACCTTCCGGATCAAAACAGCGCAAGCCCATTTTATTCAGTTCACCCACGATAAAGCGCCGACGGGAATCGTAATCTTCCCGCATTTCTTTGACGTCGTCATCGCCGTTTTCCATCGCTTCGATGGCGGCGTATTGCGACACCGTAGGCGCGCACATCAGCGCATACTGGTGCACCTTCGTCATCTGTTTCATGAGCGGTGCCGGCGCACAAACGTAACCGAGCCGCCAACCGGTCATCGCAAAGGATTTGGAGAAACCGCTGACATATACCGTGCGTTCCCACATGCCGTCGAGCGATGCTAAACTGACGTGCGATGCCTCGCCGTAGGTCAAGTCGGCATAAATCTCGTCCGACAACACGAAAATATCCGTCCCGCGCAACACCTCGGCGATTGCTTCAAGGTGCTCACGGCGCATAACGGCACCGGTGGGATTGCTCGGGAACGGCAATACGAGCAGTTTGGTCTTGGGAGTAATCGCGGCTTTCAATGCCTGTGCCGTTAAACGGAAGCCGTCCTCGGCACGGGTGACGATCGGCACTGCCACACCGCCCGCCATCTGCGCGAGCGGTTCGTAGCACACAAAGCTCGGTTGCGGGATCAGCACCTCGTCCCCCGCAGACACCAGCGTGCGCATACACAGGTCGATGCCCTCGCTGCCGCCGACCGTTACCAAAATCTCGGTATCGGGGGCATAGGTGATGCCTACGTGACGTTTGATATATCCAC
>JAFSGO010000165.1 GCA_017440765.1 Clostridia bacterium | reverse complement strand
CGCAATAAAAGCGCGGCGCGTTTGGCGCCGATGCCGGGGATCTCGGTAAGCGACGTGGTGACCCCCTGCTTGCGGTGGCGTGCCCGATGATACCCGATGGCAAAGCGGTGCACTTCTTCGCCGATGGCGGAGACCAACGTAAACGCACTGCGACGAGATTGAATGGACAATTCGGCGCCCGCCTCGGTAATAGCGCGGGTGCGGTGATGCGAATCCTTGACCAAGCCGAACACCGGAATTCCGTATCCAAAGCTGTCAACGAGCGGTTTGACCGCCGATACGTGACCTTTGCCGCCGTCCAGTAAAATGAGATCGGGCAGGGTGCCGAAGCTGTTGTCATCCGCTTTGTCGGTGTAGTCCCGAAGGCGGCGCCCGACCACTTCACGCATGCACGCGTAATCGTCCTGACCGACCACGGTTTTGATCTCAAAACGGCGATAGGCGGATTTGAGCGGTTTTCCGTTTTGGAACACCACCATGGCACCCACGATGTCGCTGCCCGCCGTGTGGGAAATATCGTAGCTTTCAATGCGCGCGGGCAATTTTTCGAGCCCTAACAGCTGTTGCAATTCTTCCAGTGCGGCGAAATCGCGCCCGCGGAGGTTTAACTGCTGTGCGACGCGCTCGGACGCATTGTCACGGCACATGGAGAGCAGTTGTGCCTGCTCGCCGCGTTCGGGGAACACGAAGCGCACGCCGTAGCGTTCGCCGTTTGCCGCCGCTTTTTGGGTGAGCCATTTTGAGAGCAGGTCGGCATCCTCAAGTTCGCCGTCTAACACGATGCGGGGCGGTACGGTGTCCCGCAGGGAATAATAGCGCCGCAAAAATTCCGCGCGGATGGCGGGCAGATCCTCCGACGGATCCACAAAAAAATGCTCACGGTCGGAAAGCGCACCGTCCGTAAAACGGAACACTTCAAAGCACGCGACGCCCTGTGCTTGCGACAACGCCACAATATCCTGACGCTTGATGCGCGATTGTACGACCTTTTGATTGGTGTTTAACTTTTCCAGTGCGCGGATGCGGTCACGCAACCGTGCGGCGGTTTCAAAATCCAACGCTTCGGATGCTGCTTCCATGCGTTTGCGCAATAGGGTGACCAGTTTGGAGCGGCCTTGTGTTAAATACGTGATCGCTTGTTCCACTCGATCGGCATAGTCATCGGGGGATACCTTGCCGGTACACGGCGCACAGCATTGCCCGATGTAATGATTCAGGCAAGGGCGCTCGCACGGTTTGCGAAACCCGAGCGGTTTGCGGCAGGTGGACAGCCCAAACAGGCGGTTTACCTCGTCCACCGCTTGCTTGATGGCAAATGAGGAGAGGTACGGGCCGATATACCGCGCGCCGTCCTCTGCTTTTTGTTTTGCTTCGCTGATGCGGGAAAAGGGGGGCTTAGAAACGCGGATGTAATGATAGCCCTTATCATCCTTGAGCAGGATGTTGTATTTGGGGGTGTATTGCTTGATGAGTGAACATTCCAACACAAGCGCTTCAAACTCGCTGCCGGTGATGATATAGTCGAAATGATCCACGCGGCTGACCATCTGCCGCACCTTCTCGGTGTGGGCGGTGTCGGCGCCGAAATATTGACTGACGCGGTTTTTCAGTGCTTTGGCTTTGCCGATGTAAATAATAGAGCCCTTTTGGTCTTTCATGAGGTATACACCCGGCTCTAACGGTAACGCCATCGCTTTTTTGCGCAGTTCTGCTTTTTTATCCATCGCTGACACCTCCTATACCAATTCTCGCCTCCCTCTGATGAGGGAGGTGGCAAAAATCTTTGATTTTTGACGAAGGGAGAGAAAAGAACGACTACCCCTCAGTCAAAACCTACGGTTTTTCCAGCTCCCCTGACAAGGGGAGCCAAGTAGCGTTATCCGCAATAAACGAAAAAGCGCAGCCGCCGACGCGGTTGCGCTTTTTGTATACGTCTTACTCGTTGAAACCGGACTGCACCAAGGATACGAGCGCATCCACAGCCGTTTCTTCGTCGTTGCCGTCCGCAATGATGCGAATGGTCGTGCCGCCCACGATGCCGAGGGACAGCACACCGAGCAAGCTCTTGGCGTTCACGCGGCGTTCTTCTTTTTCCACCCAGATGGACGATTTAAACTCGTTCGCTTTCTGAATAAAGAACGTGGCGGGACGAGCATGCAAGCCGACTTGATTTTGTACCAAAACATCTTTAACGCACATACGAATTACTCCTTCTCATCATCACATCTTGGGTCTTTTCTCTCTATATATAGTATACCACAAACCGGCGCACGGTCAAATAAAAATCGTGCAAAAAACGGCGTTTTTTGAAAATTTGGATGCCTGCCCTATTTTGAAAAAAGCAAAACCGTCCAAATTGGTAAAAATGACGAGATTGGTGAAAGGATTTTAGTCATTATGGCGCCTATGTTCTTCCAAAAAGACTTGTTCTTTTGGTGTTAGCTCCGCGTTCTCTAACAGATCGGGACGATGCTCGAGCGTGCGGAGCAGCGATTGCTCGCGCCGCCACTTGGTGATGTTTTCGTGATGACCCGACAAGAGTACCGGCGGCACCTCGCGACCCTCCCACACGGCGGGACGCGTATATTGCGGGTATTCAAGAAGCGAGGAAAAATGACTTTCCTCGGTAAAACACGTTTCGTCGGACAACACCCCGGGGATCATGCGCGACACGCAATCGGCAAGCACCATGGCGGGCAACTCACCGCCGGTCAACACGTAGTCGCCGATGGAGATCTGCTCGTCCACGATGGCTTCCAGCACGCGCTCGTCCACACCCTCGTAATGACCGCACAAGAGGCACAGTTCAGGTAATTCGGCGAGTTCGCGGGCACGCTGTTGCGTGAGCGTTTTGCCCTGCGGCGACAGATAGATCAGATGGGGACGGTGGCCGAGCTCGTCACATACCGCGCGGTAGCAATCCGCGATCGGTTGTGCATTCATGACCATACCCATACCGCCGCCGTACGGATAGTCGTCCACTTGCTTTTGGCGGTTTTCCGTGTAGTCGCGAATTTGGTGGAAATGAAAGTCCAAAATCCCGCGTTCGCGGGCGCGGCCGATGATGCTCTCGCCGAGCACCGCATTGCAGGATTCGGGAAACAGCGTTAAAAAATCAATTCTCATCGTCAAACAATCCTAACATCGGGAAAATACGAATGACACCTTGTTCCACGTCCACCTCGCGAATGACGTCGGGGATGGCGGGAATCAGGATCTCTTTGCCGTCTGCCGTTTTCATGTGATACACGTCGTTGGAACCGGTGTGCGTGACGTCGGTACACTCGCCGTAAACGGCGGCGGTGTCACAGTCGACCACCTGTGCGCCGATGAGGTCGCAGATAAAATAGCGCCCTTTTTCGAGTTTTACGTCGCGGCGGTTTAAGTACAGCATGGTCCCGCGCAGGGCGGCAGCCGCCTCCACCGTATCCACGCCGTCGAGCTTGGCGAGCGCGATATTTTTATGAGGGCGCGCTTTCATGCGGACCGACCGCGTACCATCGGCATCAAAATATACGGTGCCGAGCGTGCTGAACATCTCGGGCGAATCACATTCGGGACGTACCCGCACTTCGCCGCGCACACCGTGCGTGCCGACGATCTCGCCCGCTTCCAGAAACTTCTGTTTTGCCATACCGTTCCTCCTTGGAAAAAACCTCCCACGGAGTGCCGTGAGAGGTTTAACCACCGTTGTGGTGAATTAGTCGTCGATCTCGACCGCTACTTTGGCATCCTGACGGGTAGCCGCAGCACGCATGACGGTGCGCATTGCTTTTGCAATACGGCCCTGCTTGCCGATGACGCGACCCATATCGTCTGCCGCCACACGAAGATGGAACACGATCGTGCCGTCCTCTGAGGTCTCCTCGGTGACGGTGACCGCGTCGGGATCTTCAACAAGACCGCGAGCAATCGTTAACAATAACTCTTTCATGGTCTTAGATACCGGCTTTCTTCAGCAGATCCTTAACGGTATCGGTGGGCTGAGCGCCGTTGGCGATCCATTTCTGAGCTTTCTCGACGTCGATTTTGACAACAGCCGGCTCCTCCAGCGGGTTGTAATAGCCGATCTCTTCGATGAAACGGCCATCACGGGGATAACGGGAATCCGCTACCACGACACGATAGAAGGGAGCTTTCTTTGCGCCCATGCGGCGCAGTCTGATTTTTACTGCCATGTTGGTTACCTCCAAAAATAATGTACTGAAAATGTATTCTTCACCAACCGCGAATGCGATTGAAATTAGAACCCAAAGGGATTGCCTTTGCTGCCGAAACCGCCGAGTCCCATCGGCATGCCGCGGCCACCTTTTTTGCCCATGTTTTTCATGCGTTTCATGAGCTGTTTCATGGTGTCGTACTGCTTGAGCAGACGATTGACGTCTTCCACCCGCATACCGCAACCCGCGGCGATGCGCCGTTTGCGGGAGGGGTTGATGATGTCGGGCTTGCGACGTTCCTTTTCCGTCATGGACAGAATGATCGCTTCGATGCGGGCAAATTGCCGCTCGTCCACGTCGATGTCTTTGAGTTGCTTACCCATGCCGGGAATCATGCCGAGCAAGCTTTTAATATCGCCCATTTTTTGGATCTGACGGAATTGATCCAGCATATCGTTAAAGTCGAAGGTGTCTTGCTGCATTTTGCGGGCGAGTTCTTCGGCTTCCCGTTCGTCGATTTGTTGCTGTGCTTTCTCGATGAGTGACATGACGTCGCCCATGCCGAGAATACGCGACGCCATACGCGCCGGGTGGAAGACTTCCAGATCGTCCAGCTTTTCGCCGGTACCGGCAAACTTGACCGGTTTGCCCGTGACCGCGCGCACCGACAGTGCCGCACCGCCGCGAGTATCGCCGTCGAGCTTGGTTAAGATCACGCCGTCGATGGACAGCGTTTCGTTGAACGACTGCGCGACGTTGACCGCATCCTGACCCGTCATGGCGTCGACCACCAGGAGGATCTCCTGCGGGGCGACTGCTTTGTGAATGTTTTGAAGTTCCGCCATCAGCTGTTCGTCCACGTGCAGACGACCGGCGGTATCCAAGATCACGTAATCGTTGCCGTGATCCTTGGCGTGCGCGACCGCTTCTTTCGCGATCTTGACGGGATCCATGGTGCCGCGCTCAAACACCGGCACACCGGCAGACGCGCCTACCACCTGCAACTGCGTGATAGCGGCGGGACGGTACACGTCACACGCGACGAGCAACGGGCGATGCCCTTGCCCTTTGAGCATTTTGGCGAGTTTCGCGGAATGGGTGGTTTTACCCGAGCCCTGCAGACCGCACATCATGATAACGCACGGAGGATGGTTTGCATTGGCAAGGCGAGCGGCTTCGCCGCCCATCAGCGCGGTAAGTTCCTCGTTGACCAGTTTAATGACCATCTGCGCGGGGGTTAAGCTTTCCATCACCTTTTCGCCGACGGCACGTGCAGCGACCGCTGCTGTGAAATCCTTGGCGACTTTATAGTTGACGTCTGCTTCGAGTAATGCCAAACGCACCTCGCGCATGGCTTCCTTAACGTCCGCCTCGGTCAGCTTACCTTTATTTTTCAGCCGCTTGAACGCCGCAGAGAGTTTGTCGGACAATCCTTCAAATGCCACGATGCTTACCTCTCTCTCAATTCTTCCGCTAACCGAATGATCCGTTTGGAACGGTTATCGATCTCGCGGGAATAGCGGGTGCGGTCGTTGAGCATCTGAATATCCTGCGCGGCCTCGCGGATCGCTTCCAGCCCGTCACGCATACCGCGGAAGCGCGCCGCCAGATGCAGACGATCTTCCATTTCGATCATTTGCGCCTCGGCGCGTTTGATCGCATCGCGCACCCCTTGGCGGGTGATGTTCTGGTTTTCGGCGATCTCCGCCAGGGACAAGTCCTCTTCATAATACAGTTCCACCACGTGGCGCTGTTTTTCGGTGAGCATCTCCCCGTAGAAATCGAACAACCAGACGATCTCCATGTTTTTCGGCATTCTTGTCCCTCCTTACAAGCATCGTAAAAAGCAAATAAAAAAACGCTCGGTGTTTCCAAGCGTTTCCTGTAAAGGAATTTGCTTTACAGCCATTATAACAAAACGATTGCGACTTGTCAATAGCCAAAAGCAAAAAATTTTAGTCTAAGCGGAAATCGGCTTCCGTGTAACTTTGCAGTTCGGGTTGAATGTAAGGAATGCGGCGCAGAGGATCGTACCGAAATTTGCGACAGCGCGCATCGGGCTGCATGATGCCTTTGCGCAGACAAAGAATCACCCGACCGTCGGACGAGCGACGACCGTTCGCACAGATTTCGCAAACCGGCGTTATGGCATTGCCGTAAAGTTTCCGCTTCATGCTGTCACATCCTTCACCCTCTAATTATAGGTGACTCGTCTTCCTTTGTCAACAGAAAGCAACCAAATTCCGCACAGTAGGAGCAGAAACACCGAAATTCCGACGTGGTCGGTGACCGCCTGCACCGTCGGTGCGGTGGTGCCAAACACCGGTAACGTAATGGGTATCAATCGCAGAAACAGCAACGTTAGCAAGGCGGTGAGCGAGCCGTGAAGCAGTCGCGAGAGCCAAAAGCGCGGGGTAAGCGCCCCCGTGCCGACCAGGGAGGACGCCAACTGACAATGTACCGACAACCCGCCGAAACCGACGGCGACACCGAGCACAAACGGTGAGAGCACGCCTAAGTTAGCGGCGGCGACACAGCCGCTGCTGACCTCCAACAGACAGGAGAGCAAGGCGCTCGCTACGCGGTTGTTGACCGCGGTATCAAGGAGCGCGAGCAATCCTGAAAATAACAGAATAAACCCGCACATAGAAAGAAGCGTCTGACACGCGTTCGTGACCGATTCCACAAAGGCCAGCGGCAGGGATAAACGCGGGTGGCGGGTGGTGCGTGTGGGGGTGGACCGCTGCCCTCGTTTCGGCGCACCGATCATGCCGAGCAGCAGTGCCGCCGTGATATGCGCGGCAAACAGAATCACACCGAACGGTACGCTGCCCATCAGCCCCGCACCGACCGTGCTGATAATAAAACCGGGGCCACCGCACACGCAAAAGCGGAGCATGCGCTGTCCCTCGTCACGGGTGATCTGCTCGGTGCGTAGGAGTTCACCCACCACCGCGCCGCCTGCGGGGTACCCGCCCACAAAGCCGATGAGGATACCCGTGGCACAGCAGCCCGGTAGACCGAACAGCCGTCGGGTGACACGCTCCAAGCGGTTGCCGACCGCTGCCGCTACGCCCGATTTGGATAACAGTGCCCCGAGCACCAAAAACGGAAACAGCGAGGGAATGATGACCGACCCGCACACGGTCAGTCCGCGGCTGATGCCGCCCGCGACCGCTTCGGGGCGAAGTAATACGGCGGCACCGCCGCACACGATGGCGAGCCCGACCAGTGCGGTGCGTATTCTTGGGCGTAACGTGAGATAAACAGACATACAAACCACTCTCCGCTTTTATATATGTAGCAGACGGGCGGCATTATTCCCGCCGCGGTGTCATAGGTATGGGATAAAAGGAGGGCGCTGGTATGAAACGGGAAAAGCGAGCCGCCATTGCCAAAAAAGTGGAGAACACGTTGGATATACCGGTGGGGGTGTTGTCAAGGGCCGCCAGAATGGAAGTGTCCGGCAACCGTCAAGTGCTCATTGAGGGGTGTCGGGGGATCGTTCGATACGATGAGGATCAAATTGAAGTGCGCACCGCCGACGGAACGGTCAGGTTTACCGGTCGAGAGATGTGTATGACCAGCTTAAATCCCGCGTGTGCGGTGATTACCGGCAGGTTGTTATCGGTGGAGTTTTTATAGGAGGGATACCATGCTCGCAGGGACCGTGCGTGTTGAATGCGAAGGCGGATTTCCGGAACGGTTTTTGAACGAGGCGGCAAAGCGTGATATTGCGTTGTGGGATATCTCTCGCCACGAAATTTCGCTGTTTTGCCGTTGTAAGGCGGCAGACTACCGCGCCCTGCGCCCGGTGGCGCGGGCGGCATCGGTGCGCATGCGGGTGAAAGAGAGGCACGGACTGCCGTTTTTGCTTAAGCCCTTTCGGTTGCGGTGGGGATTGGTCGTGGGGATGCTGTTGTTTGTGCTGATACTGCAACTGTTAGCTTCCCGCGTGTGGATCGTGCGCGTTGAAGGAAACGAACGGGTGACGGACGAGGAAATCCGCGAGGTGTTAGAGCCGCTTGGTGTTTACGAAGGGGCGTCTCCACAAAAAATCGATTTGCCACAGTTGCAACTGACCGCTTTGGAGCAGTTGTCGGACGTCGTGTGGTTGACGGTGAATTTTGAGGGGAGTACCGCGACGGTGGAGGTTAGGGAACGAAAAGAGGCACAGCCGATCGCACCCGATGAGCCCTCGAACGTCGTTGCCACGCGCGACGGGGTGATCGTTCGCATCGATGCCGTGAGCGGGCAGGCGATGGTCAAAGAGG
>JAFSGO010000164.1 GCA_017440765.1 Clostridia bacterium | reverse complement strand
GTCAACTGCCACGGCTTTTCCAAACTGTAACCCCAAAAAGCAAGCCAACGGCTTGCTTTTTTATTGCTCGCGGAGGACATTTAATGAATTACAATTATCATACGCATACGTTCCGTTGCCGTCACGCTTCCGGAACAGAGGAAGAATATATCCAAACGGCCATTGCGGGCGGTATCCGCAAAATGGGTTTTTCCGATCACGCACCTTTTGCGTTTCCGGATGGCCATCAATCCGGCTTCCGTATCCCGTTAGAACAGGCAGAGGATTACGTACGGACGGTCTCTGCTTTACGGGAAAAATACGCCGGTCAACTGCAAATTTATATTGGGTTTGAGATGGAATACTATCCGACCCATTTCTCGAAAATGCTTGAAACCGTCAAGACTCTCGGTGCAGAATATCTGATCTTGGGGCAGCATTTCATCTTTGATGAGTATCCAAACGGCGTGGCTTGCGGCAATGCCACGGAGGATGTTGAACGGTTGACTGAATACGTCGACTGCGTTGTAGCGGCGATCAAGAGCGGTGTGTTCACCTATGTGGCGCATCCGGATGCCTGCCATTTTGTTGGCGATCCGGCGGCGTATGACCGCGAAATGCGGCGTATTTGCGTGGCCTCGCGGGAAGCCAATATTCCCCTGGAAATCAACTTTTTGGGACTTCGCACCAATCGGTATTATCCTAATGAGACCTTCTGGAAGATCGTGGGGGAGGAAGGGTGTCCGGTCACGTTTGGGTGTGATGCACACGATCCGCAGAGCGCTTTTGATGCCGAATCTCTCTGTAAAGCGAGACGCCTTGTCAGTGAATACAACCTTCGTTATATCGTTGAGCCGACCTTGCAACCGTTGAAATAATAGCCATTTTCTTGCTTTTTGTCGTGCTTTGTGTTACAATGGAACAAATTGATCAAAAAGGAAAATGCTATGAAGAACAAAAATTTGTGGCAAGCAATTAAGTTTACGCTGTTTTCTGTCTCGGCCGGCGTTATTCAGATCGTTTCTTTTACGCTTCTCAACGAGTTGTTGACGATGCCGTATTGGCCGGCGTATTTGATTTCGTTGGTTTTATCCATCGTTTGGAACTTCACCTTTAATCGGCGCTACACTTTCAAATCCGCCGCGAACGTTCCCGTTGCTATGGCAAAGGTGTTCGGATTTTATGTCGTGTTTACGCCGCTATCGACTTGGCTTGGGCAATTGGCGGAGACCGCCGGCGTCAACGAATACATCGTTTTAGCGGTCACGATGATCGCTAATTTTGTGCTCGAATTTTTGTTTTGCAAATTCGCGGTTTACCGCAATCAAGAAGATACGTTGGAATAATTGGATTTCGCCGAAGGGCTATTAAAACGACACAGTGCGAGGAGATCGCCATGTCAAAATTTAAGCGTACTTTTGGAAATGTTGTCTTAAAGTTGTTGAAAATATTTTTAGCCGGAGTATTGGCTTTGGCAATTTTATCGGGAATTTGCTTTTTGATTTCCTTTTCCGGTATACATATTCATAACGATACGGGGGCAACGGATTATAAATGGGCGCCCCATCAGTGGAAGAGTACGGTTTTCGAGAGTTATTCGTGGATCAATATGGACGAAAACGGTTTCAGTAACGAAAACGTTTATCCCCGTGGTGACATTGATGTATTGGTTATGGGCAGTTCCCATATGGAAGCGGCCCAGTTGCCGCCGGCCAAACATGCTGCCGGTCTGTTGGATGCTGCCTTGGAGGAAAACGTATACAACATTGGTATTTCCGGTCATACGCTCTATACTTGCGTGAAGAATATACAAAACGCAATGGACGAATATGCGCCGTCCGATTTTGTGATTATTGAAACCGCAACGATCGACTTATCCGTATCACAAATGCAAGAAGTACTTGCCGGCGAATATGCGACTATTCCGTCTTATGACAGCGGGGTCCTGTATTACCTCCAAAAATACGTCCCCGCAATAAAAACGCTATATAAAAATATTTCAGATTGGCGTGATGCGGAAGCGGATAAAAGTGAATCTGTGGTTATTCCGACGGACGAATCCGACTATGCGAAAACGCTTCGGGAATTTCTTCGAACGGCAGCATCGCCGGTGGAAGCAACCGGTGCGCAACTGATTATTTTTTATCATCCTCAATTTGAACGGAACGACTCAGGTGAGTACACTCTGCAGGTAAACCAACAAAAGATGGCTGTTTTTCAAGATGCTTGCAAAAATGAAGGGATCATCTTTCTGGATATGTCCGAAGCGTTTACCGATATGTATATGTGTGAACACGTGTTTCCGCACGGCTTTTCAAATAGTGCGGTCGCTGCCGGCCACTTGAACGAATATGGTCATCAAGCGATTGCCGCGGAATTGATTAAAGCGATAGAGGAGAACAGTTAAATGGCACTAAACAGTTTTTCTTTTTTAATATGGTTTTGCGGCTTATTTTTGGTTTTACTGGTTATTGAATTATTAAAAAAACGCATCCATTCTCCGCTGATACAGCAGAGTCAGCCGGTTGTCTTATTGATCTTCAGCTATTTGACCTTATTTGCGGTTGATTGGCGTTTTTTACTCTGTGTTCTACTAATAACTGCGTGGACGTTTGCCTTTGGTTTTTTTCTGGGCAATGCGGCCGCAACCGTCCGGAAGCGGCTACTGCTCGCTGCTGGAATTACGGGCATCTTGCTGTCGCTTGGATACTTTAAGTATACGAATTTTTTCCTTACAGAAGTGGCTGCGTTGTTAGGGACGACCGCTCAACGTATTGAGATCATTCTCCCGATCGGTATTTCCTTCTATTCTTTTTCTGCAATATCCTATCTGATGGACGTCTACCGAAAAAAGTATCCGCCGGTTACTAATGCCTTGCACTTCGCTTTGTACATTGCGTTTTTTCCGAAATTTATGTCCGGACCGATCGTCCGAGGAGACGTATTTTTTCCGCAGGTCAAAAATTATCGCGGGGTTACGTTCAAAACCGCTACAGAAGGCGTTCAGATCTTTGTGTTCGGCTTATTTAAGAAAATCGTTTTAGCAGATCATTTAAGCGTGTTTGTCGATGATGTCTTTGCCGCGCCGTCGGTGTTTAATACGGCTACGGTCATTCTGGCGGTTATCAGTTATTCGCTACAGATCTATTTCGATTTTTCCGGATACTCTGATATGGCAATCGGCATATCGAAAATGATTGGATTTGACTTTCCGGCTAACTTTAATTTGCCGTATATTGCTAATGGTTTTTCCGATTTCTGGAAACGCTGGCACATCAGTTTGTCATCTTGGTTCCAAGAATATCTTTATTATCCTCTGGGGGGGAGTCGAAAAGGCCGCCTGCGCACCTACATCAACTTATTGATCGTTATGCTTGTGAGCGGATTATGGCACGGTGCCGGCACCACTTTCCTTTTGTGGGGCTTACTGCACGGCGTTTTCAGCTGTGCTGAACATTTGCTACGACAAAAAAAGCGTTCGTATAATCCGCTCTCAATTTCCAATCTCATTCGGATTATCGCGGTATATGCGATCGTTGCATTGCTCTGGGTTCCTTTCCGCGCGGATACAGTTGGTGGCGCGCTTGCCATTTGGAAGTGTTGCTTTGTACCACAAAGCGGTGTTTTTCAACCGTATTTTTGGACCTTTATTGCCGTTTTCTGCTTGATCGTATCGACGATATATGCGGTAGTAAAGTGGAAAAAAGAATGTGCGGGTGTATCTGAAGGCCGACCGCCGATCAACGGTTCTTATCCGCTTTTAGAT
>JAFSGO010000023.1 GCA_017440765.1 Clostridia bacterium | reverse complement strand
ATTGTGGCGCACATGGACGATCCGCGGTATGAGGATTGTATCCGCATTGTGCACGAAGAGCCGAATATGTTTACCGATTTTTCGGGCGCGTATGAACCGGGCACACCGGAGGGTGGGAATATACAATGGGCGATTGATACGTTTGCTCGTGCGATTCATCAGTTTCCCGACACGTACAGAAGTATCTTGTACGGCACGGATTTTTGTCCGCCCATCAACCTTTCGGCAATCGCGGAATACGATACGACGATCGCGTCGCTTTTCACGCCGTCACAATTTGAGGATGTATATTATAAAAATGCGTTGCGGGCATTCCCGCGGCTTTGTGAGTATATCAAGGAGAATGTTTTATGACCAAACAAAAGCCCACTTTTAAGAGCTTTTTAAAATCGTTTACACCGTATCAGATCATTTATCTTGCGGCGGTCGTGCTGCTGACTGCCGTACTTGCTATCTTTTTCCCGGACGTGGTGCTCGGTGAGTATCAGGGGATTTTACTTGTTGCTTCTGCTATCATCAGTACCATTTCGAATCCGTTGTGTGAGTTGTTGATCTCCAAGCAAAGCAAATGGAACTTCGTAGTCGATTTCTTTTTGATCGAGATTCCTGAACTGATCATTTGCTTGCATTTCGGTTGGTATGCCGTGGCGGCAACCGTTGTCTGTTTCTGGATGCCGATCGACGTAATCAGTTATCTTCGCTGGAATAAGCACCCCGATGAGGAAGATGCTAACCTCACGCAGGTCAAACGCTTGAAACCGTGGCAGACCCTTCTTATCGTTGTGGCTATCTTTATTTTCGGTTTTGTTGTCGGTCAATTACTGCAACTCATCCCCGGTGCATCGGATACGTACTTAGACGCCTTTGCATCCGCTGTCGGCATGGCAAACGGTATTTTACTGCTACTCCGTTACAGTGAACAGTGGCTTGCGTGGCTGATTACCACGGTGCTGTATCTCTTCATGGATATTTCGTCCGGCATGTACATTTTGCTGATCACGGAGATCGCAATGCTGATCAATACCATTTACGGCATCGTGAAATGGTATTTGTATACCAAAAAACAAGCGGCAAAAGCCAATAAACAGAATAACACAACGGAATGAGGCAAGCGCCCCTACCGCATGGCGGTAGGGGCGCTTTTTTGTGTGAGGGTCGTTCAAATAAAATTTAACTCACTTGCTTCACCAGGCAGGCCGTTGCCGTGATGATCAGTGAAAAGAAAAACAGAAGCACGCCGGTAAAAATTGCTCCGACAATACTGGTGGCTACAAACGGGATCGCTAACAACACGACCGAGAACAATACCGTTCCCACAATACCGGCGAGTACTGTGTTTACCGTTTTGGCGGCACATACCGTCGTGTCACGCGGTGCAAATAACGCATCTGCGAGCAGGATCGCCAAATAGACGACCGCAATACCAAAGGTCACCCACAAAAACGCAGGTGTCACCGTGATGACCGCCATAACGCGTAAAAAGGCCGCCACAACACCGATGATCAAGCTTGCGACGACGGCAATGCTTGTACACGTGTTTCTACACCCGCAACCGAAGATCGCCATATCAGAATCACCTCCCATACCACTATATTCAAGGGGGCGGGGCGGGGTGAAACAAAGGTTGATTCCGACAAAAAAATATGCTATACTCCTCTTGTATTTTCGACTGAGGGAGCAACGGTATGACGGAATTACTGAACTGCGCGATGGATATCGGCGAGCAGCTTTTGGTCTGTGGCGCAGAAATCCACCGTGTGGAAGACAGCGTAAAGCGCATTTGCGAGGCGTTCGGTGCTGTGCGCACCGACGTGTTTATTATCACCAGCAGTATGGTGGTGACGGTGCACGATTCCAACGCGAACACCTGCACCCAAACGCGTCGCATTATCTCCACCGGCACCGATTTTGAAAAGATCCATTGTCTCAATGCGTTGTCACGCAAGATTTGCTCGGAGCAGATGACGGTGTCGCAAATACAAACCGAGCTTGCACGCATTGCTGCTGTCAAGCCCCATCCGCTGTGGGCGGAATGTTTGTTTTACGCAATTATTTCGGGCGCCTTCACGCTGTTTTTCGGTGGTGGTTTTATCGAGGCGGCAGTCGCCCTTGTTATCGGCGGGCTGATTCGTTTCGCTATGTGGGTGGCGGATAAAACGGTCGGCAACAGGATTTTTTCCAAATTTCTCGCCTCGTTCGCGGCAACGGCGTTGGCTTTTGCTGCCTTAAAACTCGGCTGGGTACCGACTGTGGATAACATGATGATCGGTATTATTATGACGTTGATTCCCGGTATCGGTTTGACAAATGCCCTGCGCGACCTCTTTACGGGCGACAGCATCGCCGGACTCTTACGTTCCATTGAAGCGGTGTTGATCGCACTGGCGATTGCCGCCGGTTACTTTCTGTTTGCGGCGCTTGGAGGTGTGGTCGGATGACGTTTTCGGAAATTTTGCAGGTTATCACCGGCTGCATTGGCTCTTTTGGCTTTGCGTTGCTATTTAATGTGCGCGGCAAGCGGTTGTGGATCGCGGCACTGGGCGGATTTTTGTCGTGGCTGATTTTTTTACTGCTTTCCCGTTTTATTGAAAGCGAACCGATCAACTATTTCATCGTATCGTTTCTCATATCGATCTACGCGGAAATCATGGCGCGTGTCATGAAAACGCCCACAACCACCTTTATCACCACGTCGCTGATCCCGCTGATTCCGGGTGGCTCCTTGTATTACACCATGGCGTATGCTTTCCAAAGCGACGCGGGGCGGTTTGTGGAAAAGGCGGTATACACCTTGGAACTCGCGGCAGCGCTGGCACTGGGCGTCATCGCCGCCACGGCATTCACCAAGCTGTTTTGTAACGGCTTGCGGGTGATGGGAGGAAAAGCAAATGACTGATAAAAAGAAAGAATTGATCCGTGCGGTCAAATTTACCCTGTTTTCTGCGAGTGCCGGTATTATTCAAGCGGCAACCTTTGCGCTGATGTACGAGCTTCTTCATTGGGTGTACTGGGTATCCTATTTGATTTCGCTCATCTTGTCAGTGCTGTGGAACTTCACACTTAATCGCAACATCACCTTTAAATCGGCAAACAACGTTCCCATAGCCATGCTGAAAGTTGCCGCTTTTTATGCGGTGTTCACCCCGCTGTCTACGTGGGGCGGTGCCGTGCTGGAGGGAATCGGCTGGAACGGCTTTTTGGTGGTTGCGATCACCATGATTTTGAATTTCGTGTTAGAATTTTTGTACGACCGCTTTTTCGTGTTCGGCGCCAGCATTGATACCAAAAACTAAAAAAAGAAGCCCCATACGGATCGTACTCTTAAGGACAGTAAAAAAGCTGTGTAGAAATTTTCTACACAGCTTTTAATTATGTCTCATACCGTAACAAGCAGGACATTTTGGCGCCAAATGTCACTCTTTAGGAGAACCTAAAACCCTTTACACTCTGCCAAGCAATTATTAAAGATTCTATTTACGATTTATCATCCTTATCAGTTATCTCCTGAAATCCGCCGCCAAAATACCAACCTTTAGATTCGATAAAGTCAATAAATGCATCTGTAACTTCATCTACGCTAATTTCATCTGGAATTTCAATGCAACCGCTTATTTCTATTTCTTTACTCATTTATTCACCTGCTTATTTTGATTTTATCGTTTTAAGTGACGAAATCAACATTCTGCGAACCGCACCGCAATCATTTTGAATATCCTTATAAGTTTCTTTAGTCATACAATCTGTCTCAAAAAGAAGTTCTAACCAATATTCAGTTTCATAACACTCTTTTTGAGCTATTTCGAGTTTTGAAATAAAATCTTTCGTCCCTTGAGCAT
>JAFSGO010000163.1 GCA_017440765.1 Clostridia bacterium | reverse complement strand
TTCTGCCAATTCGCGCGATGAAATACGCACCACACCGTTTTCTTTTAAATCGTACAAGAATCGGTAATAGCGCGGCAAACGGCGCACGACTGACATGGAAATGGAGGTGTCTTTCGATGCCATTTACGCATCTCCTCTCATCTCGATTGTTGACGCGTGGAATCTAACAAACCGCCCGCCAACAGCATATCGATCTGTCGATCCGAAAAGTTCGTGTTTAAAGCAATTTCTTCACCGGTGGTTTCATTTTTTAAGACCAACGGCTCGCGGCGTGCCAAACGGCCGCGCACATCCGGTAACACTAAACGGTCACCGAGTGAAATACGATCGTAATCCGCCTCATCGGCAAAAGTAAGCGGGATAATGCCCGCGTTAATAAGATTTGCTACGTGAATACGGGCAAACGATTTTACAATGACCGCTTTGATACCCAGATACAGCGGAGCCAAGGCGGCGTGCTCTCTCGAACTGCCCTGTCCGTAATTAGAGCCGCCGATAATAAAGCCGGCCCCCTCTTCATGGCAACGTGCCGGGAATTCGGGATCACACCGCACGAAGCAATGCTCCGAGATCGCGGGAATATTCGAACGCAACGGCAGGATCTTGGCACCTGCGGGCATGATGTGATCAGTCGTAATATTATCGCCGACCTTTAAGAGTACCTTAGCGGCGATCTCCTCCGCCATCGGCGAGGTCTTCGGGAAGGGCTTGATGTTGGGGCCGCGCACCACTTCAACCGTGTTCATGTCAGCTTCATCCACGGGTGCGACAACCATATTGTCATTCACCAAGAAGCGTTCCGGCATCGTGTATACCGGTGCCTCGCCGACGGTACGCGGATCGGTGAACACACCGGTCAATGAGGAAACTGCCGCCGTTTCGGGGCTGACGAGATACACCTGACCGTCAGCCGTACCGGAACGGCCTTCAAAGTTACGGTTAAAGGTGCGCAGTGAAACGCCCTTGGAATTCGGTGATTGACCCATGCCGATACACGGACCGCAGGCACATTCCAAAATACGCGCACCTGCAGCGATCAAGTCGACAAGCGCACCGTTTTCCGCCAGCATTGTATAGACCTGTTTGGAACCGGGCGCGATCGACAAACTGACGTTCGGATGTACGGTTTTCCCTTTCAAAATCGCCGCCACTTTCAACATATCCATAAGCGACGAGTTTGTGCAGGAACCGATACAGCACTGATCCAACGTGAGCCCTTGCAATTCCGAAACAGGTTTAACGGCATCCGGAGAATGCGGGCAAGCCGCCAACGGTACCAAGGTGTTCAAATCAATATCGATAATCTCATCGTACTCGGCATCCGCATCCGGCTGCAAGGCCACCCAGTCGTTCTCCCTGCCCTGCGCCTTCATAAAGGCCCGCGTGACTTCATCGGACGGGAAAATCGAGGTGGACGCGCCAAGCTCTGCACCCATGTTGGTGATGGTCGCCCGCTCGGGAACCGACAAGGTTTTGACACCTTCGCCGCCGTATTCCACGATCTTGCCGACGCCACCCTTGACCGACATACGACGCAGTACTTCCAAAATAACATCCTTAGCGGCAACCCACGGCTGTAACCGACCGGTCAGATTGACACGTACCATTTTCGGCATGGTGATATAATAAGTACCGCCACCCATCGCCACAGCAACGTCCAAGCCGCCCGCGCCGAACGCCAGCATACCGATACCGCCGCCCGTGGGCGTATGGCTATCCGAACCGATTAAGGTCTTACCGGGAATACCGAACCTCTCAAGATGTACCTGATGGCAGATACCGTTGCCGGGACGCGAAAAATAAATGCCATGCTTATTACAAACCGTTTGAATATACCGATGATCGTCGGCGTTTTCAAAACCGGTCTGCAACGTATTATGATCAATATAAGCAACCGATCTCTCGGTGCGTACGCGCGGTACGCCCATGGCTTCAAACTCCAGATACGCCATCGTACCGGTAGCGTCCTGCGTAAGCGTCTGATCGATTTTTAATCCGATTTCTTCACCGACACGCATCTCCCCGCAAACCAGGTGAGAGCGTATCAATTTTTGTGCTAATGTGTCACCCAAGAAACTCACTCCTTTATACATTCAGTTTATTATAGAACATTTAATATCCCTTGTCAATTATTTATCAATTTTACAATTCTGATATTTTCTCTTGATTATCGTTGTGATTTGCGCTATAATAAGGCAAAGTGGTGTTTTATGCTTTTCGCTCAAAAGCATCGCAAAGCGTTCAAAATTCACAGAAAGGTGTGTATACCGATATGATCCGAATTGATAATCATTTGGGAAGTATTGAAATTTCGCAGGAATATTTTTCCTACTTGATCGGTAACGCGGTTTCCGCCTGCTACGGTGTCGCAGGCATGGTCAAAAGCGGCACTCGTCAAGGCCTGCGTTCGATCTTTTTTAAACGTTCATTTGCTGATGAGGGTATTCATGTCCGCAGCGAAAATGATCGGTTGATCGTGGATCTTCATATTTGTGTCATCTACGGCATGAACATCGCGGAGATCTCGAAGAGCATTGTCAACAAGGTGCGCTATACCGTTGAGGAAGCGACCGGCTTATCCGTTAAGAAAGTGAACGTTTACATTGACGGAATGAAATCCGAATAACGTGATATGATGCAACCACAGTAACCCGACGTTCCCATCGAAAAGGAGTGCTACGTTTGATACAAGGTAACCTATTACGTGATGCGATGATTTCCGCATCGAATGTTCTTGCCGGCCAAAAACAGCAGGTAGATGAACTCAACATCTTCCCCGTTCCCGACGGCGATACCGGCACCAATATGTCCATGACCTTCTCTGCCGCTGCGCGTGAGCTGGCACGGCTTGGCGAGCCCACAATCAGCCAAACGGCAGATACCGCTTCCTCCGCCCTTTTGCGCGGTGCGCGCGGAAATTCCGGCGTTATCTTATCGCTGTTGTTCCGCGGCTTTTCCAAAGGTCTTAAGGGTAAAACAGAAGCGGACGGTGCCGACCTGGCTGCCGCTTTGACTCTTGGTGTTGAAGCCGCCTATAAAGCGGTTATGAAGCCCACCGAGGGCACCATCCTTACCGTTGCCCGAGAAGCGGCGGCAAAAGGTGTTGCTGCCGCTAAAGCGGATGCATCCGTAAACGCAGTATGGGCCGTCATCTGCGAGGAGGCGGAGGCCTCCTTGCAACGCACCCCCGAACTGCTCCCCGTTCTCAAGAAGGCGGGCGTCGTAGACGCAGGCGGTCAAGGCCTTTGCATTATTTTCCGCGCGATGCAGGCCGTTTTTAACGGCGAGCCAATCGTGCAAGGCGATACCGCTGTATCTGCCGCACCTGTTCAAAAATCGGCAAGTGCCGCCGGTTCCTTTGAGGCGGATATTACCTTTACCTATTGCACGGAGTTTATTGTCGCGCGTGACAAGGCGTGCACCAAGGATCCGCTTAAGCTCCGCGCGTATTTGGAAACCATCGGCGATTGCGTCGTTGTCGTAGACGACGAGGAGATCATTAAGGTCCACGTCCACACCAACGATCCCGGTAAAGCGCTCAGCAAAGGTGTGGAATACGGTGCGTTTGAAACCGTTAAGGTGGAAAACATGCGCATCCAACACGAAAACGCCGGTTGGGTACCGGAGAATGAAGAAACACCTGCGGCTCCCGTTCGCGTCGAGCCGGAAGAGGAATTTGGTTTTGTTGCTGTCGCAGCCGGCGATGGTTTACAAGCCCTGTTCACCGACCTTGGCTGCAGTCAGGTCGTTTCGGGCGGTCAAACCATGAATCCGTCCACCGACGACATTCTCAATGCCATTGAGGCAACTCCCGCGAAAGTAGTTTACGTTCTGCCGAACAATAAAAACATCATTTTGGCGGCTGAGCAAGCCATTCCGCTCGCAGATCGTACCGTTCACGTCCTCCCCACCCGCACGATTCCGCAAGGCGTTTCCGCTATGCTCAATTTCGATCCGGATGCAGAGGTTCAAGATAATCTTAACGCTATGATGAAAGCCGCTGACAACGTATCGTCCGGTTCCATCACCTTTGCCGCGCGTGACAGTGATTACGAAAATCGTGCTATCAAGGAAGGCGACATTTTGGCATTAGACAACGGCAAGCTTTCCTTTACCGATTCTTCCGCTGACAAAGCGGTTGTTAAGCTGACCAAGAATATGGCGGCCGCACGCCGTTCTGCCGGCAAAGACGTCGCCTTTGTTACACTGATGTATGGTGAAGGTATCACCGAGAAAGCCGCCAACGCTGCCAAAGAAGCGATTGCCGCCAAACTCGGAAACGATGTGGAGATCACCGTGCTTGCCGGCGGTCAACCCGTCTACTATTATTTCATTTCGATCGAGTAATCATAACCATTCACAGCCGATGGCAACCTTGCGGTTACCATCGGCTATTTCTCAAAAAGGAGGGATTTTCTTGCTGACAATCGAAACACCGATCCAGTATCTCAAAGGTGTCGGCGAAAAGCGCGCCGAACAACTGAATAAATTGGGTATTCGCACGGTCGGCGATCTTCTCTCCCATTTCCCGCGTCAGTATGAGGACTGGTCAACCGTTACCCCGATCGCTTCGGCACCTCGCGACGTTCCGTGCTGCATTCGCGCCACCGCGATGGCGACCCCGCTTGAACGCCGCATCCGAAAAGGACTTTCCCTTTACACCTTTTCCGCAGTGGACGCATCCGGTGTAATACGCGTTACCTTATTTAACAACAAATACGCCGCTGCAAAAATTGAAGCCGGACAACAATATTTATTTTTCGGCACGGTTTCCGGTTCGCTTAATTCACCCGAGTTATCCTCTCCGCTGATTGAGCCGGCGGAAACCGGCACGCGTATCCGTCCCATCTATCCATTGACAGCCGGCATCACTTCACGCTATTTGGAAAAACTGGTCGGCACGGCTCTTTTAACGTTAGACAAGGCCTTGGATGCCGATCCGCTGCCGCACGCCTTGCGGCAAAAGTATCGTTTGTGCACCTATCGGTACGCCTTGGAAAACATTCATTTCCCGGCTGATCATGACGCTTTGACAATCGCGCGACGTCGCCTTATTTTTGAAGAATTGTTTGTTTTGCAATTAGGTCTGTTGGGACTGAAAAACCCTACCAAAACGAAAACATCCATCTGCATCGAACACGATTACACTGCTGATTTTGCCGCTCATCTCCCCTTTACGATGACCGGTGCACAACGGCGCGCCGTTGCGGATGCCGTACGCGATATGCATAAACCCACTCCGATGAATCGCTTATTACACGGCGACGTCGGAAGCGGCAAAACCGCCGTTGCCGCCTGTCTGGCATACACCGTTATACACAACGGCTACCAATGCGTGATGATGGCCCCCACCGAGATCCTCGCACAACAACATTATCAATCACTTTGTCGCATGTTCCGTCACGACCCGACTATTCACGTCGGCTTGCTGACCGGTTCGATGACCAAGAAACAAAAAGACCTTATCCGCCGTGATGTTGAAAACGGGACTTGTCATTTGTTAGTGGGAACTCATGCGCTCCTATCGGACACCGTTCAGTTCTCACGTTTGGGGCTGGTCATTACGGACGAACAACATCGTTTCGGCGTTCGTCAGCGTTCCGCGCTGACCGCCAAGGGTGAGCACCCCCATCTCCTCGTCATGTCTGCCACTCCCATTCCCCGCACCTTAGCGCTCATCGTCTACGGTGATCTGGATATTTCCGTGTTAGATGAATTACCCGCAGGTCGCACCCCGATTGCCACGTATGCGATCGGCACCGATAAACGTGCTCGCGCCTATGGCTATGTTCGCAAGTTTGTGGATGAAGGTCGGCAAGCGTATGTGATTTGCCCGTTGGTGGAGGAAGGTGAGACCGATCTGGTAGCAGCGGAAGCGTATGCCAAAGAACTGGCAGAGGGTCCATTTAAAGGGTACTCGCTTGGTTTATTGCACGGCAAAATGAAGCCACGTGAAAAAGAACAGATCATGACAGACTTTGCCGAAAACCGCATTTCCGTTTTAGTTTCCACCACCGTTGTCGAGGTTGGCATGGATGTTCCCAATGCCGTGCTGATGGTGATTGAAAACGCCGAACGCTTTGGCTTAGCGCAGCTGCACCAGCTTCGCGGTCGTGTCGGGCGCGGCAAGTACGCCTCCACCTGTATTCTCATTTCGGATGCGCAAAACGAAGAAGCGATTCGTCGTCTTAAAGTCATGTGTGAAACCACCGACGGCTTCCGTATTGCCGACGAAGACTTAAAACTGCGCGGTCCGGGTGACTTTTTCGGCGACCGTCAGCATGGGTTACCGGAAATGAAGATTGCCGATTTTCTGTCCGATATGACCCTTTTGCGGGAAGCACAAAACGCGGCACGGGCGGTTTACAGCGCAGACCCTGCCCTCGTTCTTTTGGAACATAAACCTTTACAAACGGCGGTGCACCACTTATTCGAACGCACCGGCGGCCAGGGACTTAACTAAAACGAACCGTGTAAGCGTTGCTTACACGGTTCGTTTTTTACAGTTCATCCAACGTCAATTCATACGTAGGCAAGAATTCTTCCAAGAAACAATCCACAGCAGGGATCTTGAGTTCACGCAAGGCGCGTTCGGTGGATTGCCGCGCTTTGACAAATTCACGGTTTCCCTGCTTGATCTCCTCAATGCATTTGATCAATGCCGCCAACTTATCGGCGGCCTTAACAATGCGCAATTCTTCATAAAGTGCTTGTTTATCCGGCAATAACCAGTGTCTGTATTCCGCTTCGAGGTCCTCCGGCAACAGCATCAATAACTTGTTTGTCGAGACCGTTTCCACCTGGCGGTACGCTTCCCGAATGGCGGGATTATCGTATTTAACCGGTGTCGGCAGATCACCGGTTAAGATCTCGGGCGCGTCGTGATATACACTGAGCATCACACACGCCTGCGCATCCACCTTACCGCCGAAACGACGGTTCTGCAAAAGTGCCAACGCGTGTGCTAACACGGCAACGTCGTGCGAATGTTCACAAATGTTTTCGGTGCGGGTATTTCTCATCAGTGCCCAGCGGTTAATATATTTCATGCGGGACAGCATGGCAAAAAACGAATGTTTCACAGTATCAACTCCAGTTTTTTCATTATACCCTGTTTTTCAAAACTTTGCAAGACGTGAATAAACAAGAAAACGATTTCCCATACTAATGCCAAGAAAGGAAGGATTTGTATGAACAGTGATACCGCTTGCTTACTAAAAGAATGTAATTCGGGCTGCAAAAGCGCCACCAATAGCATGGAGCAAGTTATGCCGTTTTTAAAGGATAAGAATGACTTAAAACAGTTGATTGAAAAGTACAACGAAAGACATATTAAGATAGGTGACGAATGCCACGCACTGCTTAACAGTATGGACCTGGACGAGAAGGATCCGCCGATGATCGCCAAGGCCATGTCCTGGTTTTCCACCGAAATGAAACTGTTAATGGACGATACCACCTCTCATATTGCAGGGTTAATGGTAGACGGTTGCGGTATGGGAATCAAATCTCTCAGCGGCTATCTAAACCAATACAAAGATGCCTCTGAAGACAGCCGACAACTCACCCGTAAGCTGATCGACCTTGAGCAGGAATTTATGCAAGACCTCTTGAAATTCGTATAAAGAAAAACGCCCGCGGAAGCGGGCGTTTTGTGTTATTTTACGATCACAAACCCTAATTTCTTCATGGCCTTTCCCAGTGTGCGGGCGGCAATGTGCGAGGCGCGCTCGGCACCGGTTTTCATGAGAGCTTCAAGCTGTGCTTTGTCCTTCATGAGTTCTGAAAACCGCTCTTGAATGGGTTTGAGTTCCAAGGCAACCGCTTCACCAACGGCGGTTTTAAAGTCGCCGTAGCCCTTGCCGGTAAATTCATACTCGATCATTTCCAACGTTTTACCGGTCACGGCGGAATAGATCTCCATCAGATTGTTAACGCCATCCTTACCGGGTGCGTACCGCACCTTGGCTTCGCTGTCGGTAACCGCACGGCGGAACTTACGCATGATGGTATCCTCATCGTCCTTGAGGGAGATAAAGGAATTCTGATTCTCATCCGACTTAGACATTTTCTTGGTCGGCTCCTGTAAGGAACAAACGCGCGCCGCCGTTTTCATAATATACGGTTCCGGAATAGTAAAGGTATTAGCGTACAGATTGTTAAAACGGGTAGCAATATCACGTGTAAGCTCACAGTGCTGCTTTTGATCCGCCCCTACCGGCACCACGTCCGGCTGATACAAGAGGATATCCGCCGCCATCAGCACGGGATACGTGAACAAACCGGCATTGATATTGTCTGCATGTTTGGCGGATTTATCCTTAAACTGCGTCATGCGCGATAACTCGCCAAACTGCGTATGGCACGCAAGCAACCAGCTGAGCTGTGTATGCTCCGGCACCTGCGACTGCACGAACAACAGCGATTTTTCCGGATCCAGGCCGATCGCCAACAACAAGGCAAACATTTCGTTCGTCTGCTGACGCAGCTTTGCCGGCTCCTGCCGCACCGTGATCGCGTGCAGGTCGGCAACGGCGTAAGCACAGTCAAATTCTTCCTGCAAAAGCACCCAGTTACGAAGCGCACCGAGATAGTTACCCAACGTCGGTGTACCGGTAGATTGTATACAACTTAACGCGCGCTGTTTACGCGGTGTTTCCATTGCGGTTTGATTTTCCATATTATTTCGTACCCTTCAAAAAATCTTTTATATATAGTACCATACTTGCATTGACTTTTGCAACCAAAAATTGTAAAATAGATGTATCTGTTTATAGCATTAGGAGGGCTCACATGACCGCTTTAGAGCAACTCGCGGAATTGTTATTCCCAAACGTAACCAAAACACCGGAGGATTACGAGGCACTGTATCCCCCGCGCGCACTGAAAGAAAGCGCTCGCGTAGTGCGTATTGCCCCCTCTCCCACCGGTTATTTGCATTTGGGCGTACTGTTCACCGCTACCATTAACTATCTGACCGCCCGTTCCACCGACGGTGTGTTTTTCTTCCGTTTGGAGGATACCGATAAAAAACGTGAGGTTGACGGCGGCGCTGAAGATATTTTAGCGGGCTTACGCCAGTATGGTCTGGAAATTGACGAAGGATATCAAGGGGAAACCGCCTCCATCGGTGACTACGGCCCTTACCGTCAAAGTGACCGTGCGGAGATCTACCACGCGTTTGTCAAAGCGCTCGTACTGCAAAACCTGGCGTACCCCTGCTTCTGCACACCGGACGAGCTTTCAGCTGTGCGCGAAAAGCAGGACGGTCAAAAACTGCGTACCGGTTATTACGGCGAATTTGCCACGTGTCGTTCTCTCACGCCGGAGCAGGCAATGGAAAAAATTCGTGCCGGACTTCCCTACGTGATGCGCTTGCGCTCTCCCGGCGACGAATCCCGCCGAATCAAATTTGACGATATGATCAAAGGAACGATCGAAATCCCCGAAAACGATCAAGATATCGTTCTGCTTAAAACCGACGGTATTCCCACTTATCATTTTGCCCATGCGATCGATGATCATCTGATGCGCACCACCCACGTCATTCGCGGTGATGAGTGGATCGCCTCAGTTCCCACACATATTCAGCTGTTCCGTTTGCTTGGCTTTAAGCCGCCCAAATACGCACACGTCAGCCCGATTATGAAAGAGGAAGACGGCAGCAAACGCAAGCTGTCCAAGCGCAAGGATCCGGAAGCCGCCGTGCATTTTTATACCGAGCAAGGGTATCCGCCCGAAAGTGTTATGGAGTATCTGCACACCATCGCCAACAGCGATTACGAGGATTGGCGCCGCTGTAATCCGGACAAGCCGCGCAGCGCCTTCCCCTTTAATCTCAAGAAAATGAGCGTTTCCGGCGCGTTGTTTGATTTGAATAAACTCAACGACGTCAGTAAAAACGTTATTGCGGGCATGACCGCAGAGCAGGTCACCGACGCAGTAATTGACTGGGCACGTGACTATGCGCCCGAGTGGTACGCCTTGCTGAGCAAGGATATTGCCTTTACAACCGGCTTGTTCAGCATTGACCGCGGCGGTGCAAAACCGCGTAAGGATCTCGCCAAATGGAGCGACGTCCCCGCGTATGCTGAGTATTTCTTTAACGCGCCGAGCGAATATCCGTGGCCTGAAAACCTTTCCGCCGAGGATATTCGTACCATTCTGAAGGCCTATCTGCCGATATACGATCCGACCGAGGATAAGCAAGCGTGGTTTGAAACCATTAAAGCGCTTTGCCCCGCTATCGGTTTTTGCCCGGAGGTCAAGGAATATAAGAAACAACCGGATGCGTATAAAGGCCACGCGGGCGACGTCAGCACGGTCATTCGTGTGGCTGTCACCGGTCGCCGCAACACACCGGATCTGTGCGGCATCATGAGTTTGCTCGGAAAAGACGCTGTTGCTAAGCGGCTGAACGCAGCGTTAGAAACGCTGTAACTGCAGGAGGGGCATTATGTCAGAAGAACATATCAGTAATT
>JAFSGO010000022.1 GCA_017440765.1 Clostridia bacterium | reverse complement strand
ATTACCGACGAGTTTGTGGAATCGGTCGCGGTGCATCAGATCAGCGACGTGGAGGTCGGCTGCTTCTTATCCAGCGGTGTCGACTCCAGCTACGTGGTGCGCGAGGTCTCTAAGGTTGCCTCAGCGGTCAAGACCTTCTCGGTCGGATATGAGGAAGAGCAGTACAGCGAGTTGCCGTACGCGCAAGCGTTTTCCAAGGAGATCAACGTGGAAAACATTGCCAACAAAGTGTCGGCGGAGCAATATTTCGATATGGCGGGCAAGATCCAGTATTTCATGGACGAGCCGTTGCCGAACCCCTCTGAGGTGCCGCTGTATTTCCTCGCGGAAAACGCGGCGAAATACGTGAAGGTCGTTCTCTCCGGTGAGGGCGCCGACGAATTGTTCGGCGGATATCCGATGTACCTGGAGGGTGGTCATTTTCACAAATACAGCCGCCTCCCGCGCGTACTGCGCAAGGGCGTTGCGGCGATCGCCAGACGGTTGCCGGAAAGCGTCAAAGGCAAACGCTTTGCCATTCGCGGAGCCATGCTTCCGTATGAGCGGTTTATGCGTGCCAACTACGTGTTCACGCGCGACGAGCGGGCGAAATTTTTAAAGAATCCCGGCAAGCCGTGTGATCCGGTCGAATGGTCCAAGCCGCACTTTGACAAAGTGGCGGCACTGGATGAGCCGACACAGCTGCAATATGTGGATATGCAGACGTGGATGCTGTATGACATTTTGCAAAAAGCGGATCGTATGAGCATGGCGAACTCGCTGGAGTTGCGTGTGCCGTTCTTGGATAAAAAGATGCTGGAACTCGCGGTAACGTTGCCGACCAAGTATCGCATCGACGGCAACGTGACCAAGGTGGCACTTCGTGCGGCGGCACTCCGACAGTTGCCGGAACGCACCGCGCATAAAAAGAAATTAGGATTCCCCGTGCCGCTCAACGATTGGCTCAGACAAGACGTCTATTATGAGCGTGTCAAAGCGGCTTTCTCGGGCGAGATTGCGGACAAATTCTTCAACACCGAGGCGATTTTGCAGTTGCTCCAAGATCACAAGCAAGGCAAATCGCACAACATGAAGAAGATTTGGACGATTTATACCTTTATTCTGTGGTACGAGCAGTTTTTCGTACTCAATTAAATAAACAGAGTAGATCGATAGGCGTTAAGTGCTGCTGCGGACGGGGAGTTGCCGTGCAGACGAAAAGAGTGTTCTTGCGGTTTATCGGTCGCATCCCGCTGTTGAACGTAAGGATGAGATGATCCCTCCTTATTCAACAACAGGAGAATAAGGAGGGACGTTTTATGTCAAAAAACAGAATTGTAAGACTGGTCGTCTGCGGTATGATGATTGCCGTAGACGTGGTGCTGGCGCGGCTGGCATCGCTGAACACGATGACGGAACGTTTGGGGCTTTCGTTGTTCGCGGTGGCGATCGTGGCGTATTTGTATGGGCCGATTGCGGCGGTCGTGGTACACGGGCTCAGTGACGTGATCGGCGCGCTTTTGTTCCCCAACGGGCCGTATTTTTTGGGGTTTACCATTACAGCGGTGATGATTGGTCTGATTTATGGATTGTGCTTTTATAAAACCGTCAATATATGGCGTATCTTGATAGCCGTGTTGGCGGTGCAGATCGTGTGCACGCTCTGTTTAAATACGTTATGGCTGAGTATGCTTTACAGCAAAGCATTTTTGGTATTTTTGCCCGGTCGGTTGATTCAGGCGGCGATCGTGACGCCTGTTCAGTTGGTGGGGTTGCCATTCCTGTTTAAAGCACTTGATCGTGGTGTAAAGCCGTTTTTGAACGGACAGCGTTGACAATCCAATTTTGCTTTGTTACAATGAGAAAAGAGTGTATAAGGAGTGATCAGGTATGTCGGTATACGCTATTTTCCCCGAGGGAAAACGCAAGGTTTTCACATTAAGTTATGATGACGGTTGGCCGCAGGACGAAAAACTCATTGCCCTGATGAACAAATACGGCATCAAGGGTACGTTTAACTTGGTCAGTGGTGACGTGATATTTGATCAAATTGAAAATCCCGTAGAGCGCTATAAGGGTCACGAGGTTGCCGGACACGGGCATACGCACGGGTATTTAGGTCGTATCGCACCGGCGCAAGCAACGTACGACGTGCTTAAAAACCGCAAGGCCTTGGAAAAGGTGTTCGGCGGTACGGTGCGCGGCTTTGCGTATGGACACGGGTCGTATAACGAGGACACCAAACAGATCCTCAAAAACTGTGGTGTGAAATATGCGCGCACCATCAACAATACGGAAAAATTCCTGCTTCCGCAGGATTGGCTCTTTTTCGACCCGACTTGCGAGGATCTAAATCCGAAATTATTGGAGCTTGCCGATCGCTTTTACAACCTGAAACCCCAGTTTACACAGGTCCACATGTTTTATATTTGGGGGCACTCCCATTTTACCGATCGTGCTAACATTTGGGACAAACTTGAAGAGGTCTTCCAAAAGATGGGCAATAACGATGAGGTTTGGTGTGCCACTAATATTGAGATCTGCGATTACATGACAGCTTTTGATCAATTGATCATGTCGGCAGATGGCACCTACATCTATAACCCGACGAACACCACGCTGTGGCTTATGCACAACAACGGTGATTTCATGAGCAAGCATGAAGTGATCGTTCTCAAACCCGGCGAAGAAGTGTATTTGAAGTAATGAAAAAGGACTGTGAAATTCACAGTCCTTTTTGTGTGATTGTTTACTTTTCTTCCGCCGTTCCGTACAGGTTTAAACGGAACAGATGCGATTCATCTTCCGGATCGGTGCAGGTGACGGTGGCTTCGCCAATGTGCCCCCAGTCAATAGCATGGGAAAGCGCCAACAACTGTGTTAAACGGCTTTTCATGTTCAGCACGTCTCCGTCGGGTGTCTTCAGGTACACCTCACCCTTTGCGGTAGATGCAAATGCAATCAATTTGTCAAAATCAAAATTGTGAATGACTTGATCTGCCATGGAACATTCCTCCTTTGCCGTTATTATATACAGAGTTCACATGCAGTGTCAAGGATAGTTTTTAACAAAAGGTTCATAAAATACATATTGACAGAAGTGGCAGGGAATGGTAAAGTATAGAAAGAGTTAGCACTCGCGTAAAAAGAGTGCTAATTTTTAACGAAGGAGGTGTGGCGGATGGAACTCGGAGCGCGCAAACAACAGATCGTGTCTGCGATCGTGGATGCGTATATTCGCACGGGTGAGCCGATCGGTTCCAAAGCACTTGTTTGTGCGTTGGATCAGGCGGTATCGTCTGCCACCATCCGTAACGATATGGCGGACCTTGCGGCGGCGGGCTTTTTGGCACAGCCGCATACCTCTGCCGGTAGAGTTCCCACCGCGAAGGCGTTTCGGTTTTACATCGACCGACTGCTTGCCTGCCGCCCGCTTTCGGAGGCGTGTCAGCGTGAGATCGACGAGGTGCTGGGAACGGCATCCGGTGATCCCGAAAAGTTGATTGCCGTTGCGTCGGAGCTGTTGGCGAACGAAACCGGTGTGGCGGCTATTGTGGCCACACCGGATCAAAAGGGTTTCACCGTGCGGCAGGTGGAACTGTTGCACGTCGGTACGCGGTCGGTGGCCGTGCTGCTGATGACCGATAACGGTAATCTGCACAGCAGGGTATGTCGCTTGGATGCGGAGTGTGAGACCGCCGTTTTGGTGCAGATCGCCGAGCATTTGAATCGTGAATTTGCGGGTAAAGCGCTTTCCGAGATCGGTGTTGCACAGGCACAACGGTTGCTCGTACAACTTGGCAGTTACGGCTTGTCCTATGCGCCGCTGCTAACGGCGTTTGTTGATCTCGTGCGGGAATCGGCACAAGCCGACGTACGGTTGTCCGGTCAGTTGAACCTGTTGCAGCATCCGGATTATCCGTTGGATCAGGCGCGTTCGTTGCTCTCGTTGCTTTCACGCCGCGAATGGCTTAACGGTATGCTTACTGCACATCCCGACGGGTTGCGCGTGGT
>JAFSGO010000162.1 GCA_017440765.1 Clostridia bacterium | reverse complement strand
TATTTCAATGATGCATCGCCTACGGCGATATGATGCATTTGCTTCGCAAATATGATGTTGCTCCCTTGGGTCGCAATGATGCGATATTTGCCCCAAAATGTGGCGAAGCCACACATCATTAGGCGTAGCCGTCATCATTGGGTGTTGCCCAACATCATTTGCCGAAGGCAAACATCATTCAAAAAGACCCCTTTTGTCCGGTAGACAAAAGGGGTCTTTTTGTTGGTGCGGGTAACAGGACTTGAACCTGCACAGCCTTGCGACCATTAGAACCTGAATCTAACGCGTCTGCCAATTCCGCCATACCCGCATATCGAGTTGAACTAAGCAACGTATGCTATTATACGCGCGGGAGGGCGATTTGTCAAGACTCTTTTTGAAAATTGCGCATGCTTTTTGCAATTAGTTTTCGGAGTCGTTCCAAAATGTTTTCACGGTATTCTCATATTCTTCCGGGTCGGTCAAATAGGAGAGACCGTGGTCGGCGCCGGGAACGATAAACAAGCGTTTTTCGGCTGCGCAGGATTTGTAATTTTCGTACGTCATTTCGATCGGTACGAACTTATCGTCGGTTCCGTGTATGAACAAAACCGGCACGGTGTTTTCCCGCAAGGCGTCCATACACGTGTATTCATCCGACTTGAATTGAATTTTGCGCTTGCAAAGCTCACTGGCGGCGGCGCCGTACAAGGCGTAGGGGAGATGCAAATTTTTCTCAATGACGTGTCGCCAAATCGCACTTGGTGAGGTGAATCCGCAATCGGCTATGACGCCGCGTACCGTGTTGGGAAGCGAGAGCCCCGTCGCCATTAGCACCGTGGTTGCTCCCATAGAAATGCCTACCAGGTAAATGGGTAAGGTGCCCCCGATACGTTCGTTGATGTAGGATGCCCAATCGCAACAATCGTAGCGCTCTAAGAGGCCAAAGCCCATGTATTCGCCACCGCTTTCGCCCTGTCCGCGTTGTTCGGCATAGAGTACGGCACAGTCACTGTCATACCAAAAATCGGAGATCATACCGAAATCTTGCGACCACGACGACCGCCAGCCGTGCATGGCGATGATCACGCGTTTGGGATGTTCGGGTGCGCGCCAGTGACCGACAAGCGTTACACCGTCCTTTGCCACGATCGTAATCGTTTCACATTCGCGCCGTTCAAGCGCGGCGGCAGAATCCATAATTCGACTCATCACGTTCGAAAGTGCCGACGACCCCATTAACAGATTCCGTCCGCGTTCCATGTCGATGTTTTTCGGCTCGTCGCGTTTGAGTGCGAGATCCATTAGTTTTTGCATCGTTACGTGATACAGCGCACCGATCGCCGCCGTCCCTGCGACAATACCCGAAGCGATCAACGCGCTTTTTGTGGTCTTTTTCATACGCAGAACCTCCTTTTTACAGGGTGAAAAACAGCCGTCCAACGGACGGCTGTTTTGGTTTATTTGTCTGAGCGAATCAAGCCGATTGCTTTTGCAATTTCCATTACCGCCAGCGGCACTAACACCAGACCAAGGCAGATGAGGTAATCAAACCAATGCGTCAGGTATTCCAACTCAAATGCCGCCTGGACACCGGGTACCAAGCAGACCGCCAGAGTTAAACCGAACGCCGCGAGCGCCGCCAAATTCAAGGTTTTATTACCGAAGAAGCCAATCTTAAACAACGACTTATCGGAACGCATATTAAACGCCTGCACGATCTGACAGAGGGCTAATACGATGAATGCCATCGTTTCACCACGATGCAGTAGAGGATCTGTGGGCGCGAGGTTTTTGATGACTTCAATGGATTCACAACCGCAACCGATCCAGAACGCAACCAAAGTCAATACGGCAAAGAGTACGCCCTGTAACACGATACGCAAACCGAATCCGTTGGCAAAGATCCCTTCGTTTTTCGGTTTCGGCTTTTGATTCATGACGCCGGCTTCCACCGGTTCCATACCGAGCGCAATAGCCGGCAGGGAGTCAGTAACCAAGTTGATCCACAACAGTTGCATGGATACGAGCGGGGAGATACCCCACAAAAGGGTGGCGACGAAAACGGTGATAACCTCACCAATGTTGGTGCCGAGCAGATAGCCGACTACCTTTTTGATGTTGGCGTAAATACCGCGTCCTTCGTGAACGGCATCCACGATGGTGGCAAAGTTGTCGTCTGTGAGCGTCATATCCGCGGCACCCTTAGCAACGTCGGTACCGGTGATACCCATGGCACAACCGATAT
Organism: Clostridia bacterium; assembly: GCA_017440765.1. Lineage (GTDB taxonomy): Bacteria > Bacillota > Clostridia > Oscillospirales > Acutalibacteraceae > RGIG3009. The sequence continues at coordinate 9,864 of JAFSGO010000162.1, read as the reverse complement.
CGGCTGCTTTCAGAGCCGGTGCATCGTTGACACCGTCACCGGTCATGGACACGACCTGACCTTTGCGCTGCCATGCCTTGACGATGCGAATCTTGTTTTCGGGGGATACACGCGCGTAAACGGCAATGCTTTCGACCTGAGCATCCAGTTCGTCGTCGCTCATCGCATCCAGTTCGGCACCCGTGATCGCACGGTCGCCCTCGCCGAGAATACCAAGTTCGCGGGCAATGGCAGAAGCGGTAACAACGTGGTCACCCGTGATCATAACGGGTTTGATACCTGCTTTGCGACAGATGGCGACCGCCTCTTTGGCTTCCGGACGTGGCGGGTCGATCATACCGACCAGCCCCATAAAGGTCAGCCCATTTTCCAGTTCTTCCGAAGTGGGGGTAGCGGGCACGGTGTCGATTTCTTTATATGCCACGGCAAGCACGCGCAACGCGTCAGCGCTCATGGTTTCGGTCATCTGCTTGGCCGTTTCCAGGTCGCCTGCGATGCAGCGCGGCGCCATCATGTCAAAAGCACCTTTGACGATGACAATGTTCTTGCCGTCGATTTGGTTGACGGTGGTCATCAGCTTGCGGTCGGAATCAAACGGGATCTCCGTCAGGCGGGGATGGGATTGGTTGAGTTCGTCTTTCGGCAAGCCGTTTTTATGCGCGGCGAGTACGATGGCGGTCTCGGTGGGATCACCGATGTGTTTTTCTTCATCGCCTTCAAACACGACGGAACCATCACAGCAGAGGGTGCCGTAGGTCAACAATTTTTTGATCGCGTCGCTGTTCGCGTTGCTGATCTGCTCCGCTTCGGCGGCACCGTCAACATACGCTTTAACAAGTGTCATACGGTTTTGTGTCAGGGTGCCGGTTTTATCCGAGCAAATGACCGACGCGCTGCCCAGCGTTTCCACGGCGGGCAAACGGCGAATGAGCGCGTTGCGCTTGACCATGCGCTGAACACCGATGGACAAGACGATGGTGACGATTGCCGGCAAGCCCTCGGGGATGGCGGAAACTGCCAAGGATACGGCAACCATAAACATATCCATGGGCGGCTGCTTATTTAACAGACCGATGACAAACACCACGGCGCAGGCGGCGAGCGCCACAAAGCCCAGATATTTACCGAGCTGTGCTAACTTTTCCTGCAAGGGGGTCTGACCCTCTTCTTCGCTGTCGAGGAGGTTTGCAATTTTACCCATTTCGGTATCCATACCGGTGGCGGTCACGATAGCCGTTGCTGTGCCGTAGGTAACGCTGCAACCGGAAAACACCATATTGGTGCGGTCACCGAGCGGTGCATCTTCTGCCACAACGGCTTCCGCATCCTTTTCGGACGGAACCGATTCACCGGTGAGCGCGGCTTCTTCCGATTTTAGACCCGCGCTGTGTAACAAGCGGGCATCGGCAGGAATGAAGTCTCCGGCTTCCAGGCGAATAATATCACCCGGCACCAGCTCGGCGGCATCGATCACGCACTCAACACCGTCACGAATGACGCGCGCGTGCGGTGCCGACAACCCTTTAAGGGCCTCCAACGCCTTTTCTGCTTTGCTTTCCTGCATCACGCCCATGACGGCGTTCAAAATAACGATGAGAACGATCAATCCCGGTTCAAACAGTTCGCCCCAATGACCGGTCTTGAGTCCGTCGGATACGGCGATGACCGCCGAAATGATCGCAGCCAAAATGAGAATGATGATCATGACGTCCTTGAATTGGTCAAAGAAACGCTGTGCCATCGTTTTCTTTTTCTTTTCCTGCAATTTGTTCGGTCCGTGCTTTTCTTGAAGCGCGGTGACCTGTGCGGTGGTCAGACCTGTTTCCATATTAGAGGATAAAAGACCTAACACTTCGCCTTTTGCTTGATGATGTGCTGCCAATGCGGATACCTCCTTAACAATATAAGAATCAATGAGATTGGCTTATAGAATAGCATACCATATTTTTCCGGACTTTGCATCCTTTTTACAAAAAATTTATATTTGCAAAATATTTTGGTTAAAAGCAGAAAACTTCTTGCAAAATTGCAAAATTTCTGTCACTATATATTATAGGGATAGAATTTGAAAAATAATTTTTTATATGCAAAAGATGTTCTCTAAAGGAGTGACTGTATGAAGCAAATGGCATTTGTCACCAATGCGGCAGCAAAAAAACTGTATCGCATCGCCAAAGCTCTTCCCATCGTAGATTATCATTGCCACCTTTCACCGAAGGAGATCTACGAAGATCGCCCCTTTGACAATATCGGTGAGATCTGGCTTTCCGGCGACCATTACAAATGGCGTCTGATGCGTACCGCCGGCATTGATGAAGCGTACATCACCGGCAAAGAAACGACCTATAAGGAGAAGTTTCTAAAATATGCCGAGGCACTGGAGTTTGCTGCCGGCCATCCGCTGTATCATTGGTCGCATATGGAACTTGCAAAGTATTTCGGCATACACGCACCGCTGAACAAGACGAGCGCCGAGGCGATCTGGAACGAGGCGAATGCGTATATTGCAAAAACGGCACTATCTCCGCGCAAACTTATTGCGCAGTCAAACGTGGCGATCATCTGCACAACGGATGATATTATCGATGATCTGTCTTGGCATGAGAAAATCGTTGCGGATAATACCATCACCGCTCGGGTGTTGCCGTCGTTCCGCACGGACAATGTGATGCTGATGCGCCGAGAGGGCTATGCGGACTATATCCAAAAGCTCAGTGCAGTCAGTGGGGTAGAGGTTACGGATCTCCCGACGCTCAAGGCGGCGATTGCCAACCGCTTGGATTTCTTCGTGGCACACGGTTGTCGTTGCAGCGATGTCGGTATCCCGACCTTCCCGAACCGCATTGCCGAGGATGACGAAGGGAATAAGACGTTCCGTTCGGTGCTTGACGGCAAGGCGATCAGCGATGACGAGTACAACGGTCTGATCGGTAATCTGTACGTCTATGTCAACGGCTTATATAAAGAGAAAAATATGGTGTCCCAATGGCACTTGGCGGTGGTGCGCAATGCCAACTCAGTGCTTGCCGAACAGCTTGGCGCCGATTGCGGTGTCGATTGCGTCGGTAATACGGTGGATGGGACTGCGCTCATTCGTATGTTGGATGCCATCAACGTAAAAACAGGCCTTCCCAAAGTCGTGATCTACTCGCTCAATGAGGCGAACATTGCACAGATCGCTTGCATCACGGCGGCATTTCCGAACGTTCGTGCCGGTGCCGCGTGGTGGTTCTGCGATCATAAGCGCGGTATTGAGGATGAGATCAGGACGATCTCGGAAAACGCTTCTCTCGGCAGCTTCTATGGCATGTTGACCGACTCGCGCAGCTTTTTATCCTATGCCCGCCACGACTATTTTCGTCAGATCCTTTGCAATCTGATCGGCGAATGGGTGCAGAGCGGGGAATACGACGGCGCATCAGCCGAAACGCTGGTTACCAAAATTTGTTATACGAATATTAAGGAGGCACTTGCATGAAACAACTGATTGAACAGATCCAAAACACAGCTGTTATCCCGGTGATTAAGATCGACAACGTCGAGGATGCGCTTCCGCTTGCAGAAGCACTGAAAAAAGGTGGCTTGTGTGCCGCGGAGATCACGTTTCGCACCGATGCCGCTGAGGAGTCTATTCGTCGTATTGCCGAGGCATATCCGGATTTCCTGATCGCCGCCGGCACGGTGCTCACCCCCGAGCAGGCGGACAAAGCGATGGCAGCGGGTGCTTCTTTTATTGTGAGTCCCGGTACCAATCCCGAGGTCGTCAAGCACTGCAACGACAAGGGGTATCCTGTCATCCCCGGGGTTTGCACGCCCAGTGAGGTGGAAATGGCGATGTCGCTCGGTCTTACCTACTTGAAATTCTTCCCTGCAGAAGCGGCAGGCGGTGTCAAAATGATCAAAGCGATGGCGGCACCGTATACCAAAGTGAAGTTTATGCCTACCGGCGGTATCGGCGTGAAAAATCTTGCGGAGTATCTCACCTGCAAAGCCGTGTTTGCGTGCGGCGGCAGCTGGATGGTCCCGTCGGATAAGATAGCCGACGGTAAGTTTGATGAAATTGAAGCCCTCACCCGTGAGGCAGTAGAATTAGTAAAGGAGATCAAACAATGAGCAGAGTTGTCACATTCGGCGAATTGATGCTTCGCCTTGCCCCTAACGGCTACTATCGTTTCTTTCAAAACGACCAGATGCAGGCCACTTTCGGCGGCGGCGAAGCCAACGTCGCGGTATCGCTGGCTAATTACGGTTTAGAAAGCGTCTATGTCACGAAGTTGCCGAAACATGCGATCGGCCAAGCTGCCGTGGATTCCTTGCGCTATTTCGGCGTGGACACGTCCAAGGTCGTGCGCGGCGGTGAGCGTGTGGGTATCTACTACCTTGAAAAGGGTGCTTCTCAGCGTGGCTCCGTGTGCATTTACGATCGCAAGTATTCCGCGATCCAAATGGCACAGCCCGAGGATTTTGATTGGGACAGCATTTTCGAGGGCGCAGATTGGTTCCATTTTACGGGAATCACCCCCGCACTCGGTCCGAACGTGGTTGAGATCTGTAAGGATGCCTGCAAAGCCGCTAAGGCGCGAGGCATTAAGATCTCCTGCGACTTAAACTATCGCGGTAAACTGTGGACGCGTGACGAAGCGCGTGCCGCCATGACGGAGTTGTGTCAGTATGTCGATGTTTGCATCTCCAACGAGGAGGATGCGAAAGACGTGTTCGGTATTGAAGCCGAAGGCACCGATATTTACGGCGGCAAACTCAATCATGACGGTTACAAATCGGTTGCCAAACAGCTTGCCGATAAATTCGGTTTTGAGAAAGTGGCTATTACGCTGCGCACCTCGATCTCTGCCAGCGACAACGACTGGGCAGGCATGCTGTACGATGGTGAGGATTATCACTTCTCCAAGTCGTATCACCTGCATATCGTCGACCGCGTCGGCGGCGGTGACTCGTTCGGCGGCGGTTTGATCTATGCATTACTGTCCGGTAAGTCTTCTAAGGATGCCATTGAATTTGCTGTTGCGGCTTCTGCTCTCAAGCACTCGGTTGAGGGCGACTACAACCGCGTATCCGTCAGCGAGGTCGAAAAACTCGCAGGCGGCGACGGTTCCGGCCGCGTACAGCGCTGAGCATAGGAGGGATTTGCCATGAAACTGTCTTTTCGTTGGTACGGGGAAAGTGACCCGATTACCCTGCAGTATATCCGTCAGATCCCCAATATGCGCTCAATCGTAAGTGCTGTATACGACGTGAAGCCCGGTGAGGTGTGGCCGGAAGAAAGCATTGCCCGTATGAAACAGCAGGTTGAGGAAAACGGTATGCTGTTTGATATCGTGGAATCGGTTCCGGTTCCTGAAGAGATCAAGCTCGGCGCACCGAATGCTGATGAGTTGATCGAGGTATATTGCGAGAATATTCGCCGTTGTGCGAAATACGGTATCAAGTGCATCACCTATAACTTTATGCCGGTGTTTGACTGGACACGTACGCAGTTGGACAAAGAGGCGGCAGACGGTTCCACCAGTCTGGTGATGTACTGGGATCAAATGCGTGACCTTGATCCGCTCAAAGACGATATTCATTTACCCGGTTGGGATTCCAGTTACACGCAGGCAGAAGTGCGTGAACTTATCAGTGCCTACGGCAAGCTCGGAGAAGAAGGATTATGGCGCAATCTGGAAACCTTCTTAAAGCGAATTATTCCGGTGGCGGAAGAAGTCGGCGTGCGTATGGCGATCCATCCCGACGATCCGCCGTATCCGATCTTCGGTATTCCGCGCATCATCACCTGTGAAGAAAATTTGGATCGTCTGCTTGCTATTGTGGATAGCCCTGCCAACAGTTTGTGCCTGTGCACCGGCTCGCTTGGCTGTGCCAAGTTCAACGATATTCCGAAAATGGTGCGCAAATACAGTGCAATGGATCGCATTGCGTTTATGCACATCCGTCAGGTTACCTTGATGGAGGATGGCAGCTTTGAGGAAAGCGGTCATCTGTCCGGTTGCGGTAGTTTGGATATGTATGAAATCGTGAAAGCTTTGGTTGAAACCGGCTTTGACGGCTACGTGCGTCCTGACCACGGCCGCATGATCTGGGGTGAAACGGGCAAGCCCGGTTACGGGCTGTTTGACCGCGCGCTCGGGGCTGCGTATATCAACGGCTTGTTTGAAGCTTGCGAAAAAGCGAGGGAAAGTAAATGACGAACGTATTGAACACTAATTTGACCGGTAAGGTCGCTGTTGTGACCGGTGCGGGCGGCGTGTTGTGCTCTGCCTTTGCCAAAACGCTGGCGCGCGCCGGTGCTAAGGTCGCTTTGCTGGATATTAATTTGGAAGCAGCACAAGCGTTTTCCAATGAGATCGTTGCTGAGGGCGGCATTGCCAAAGCATTTTCCTGCAACGTGTTAGACAAGGATATCTGCTACGCCGTTGCCGACGAGGTTGAAAAGGAATTCGGAAAATGCGATATTTTGGTGAATGGCGCGGGCGGCAATAACCCGAAAGCTACCACCGACAAAGAGTATTTCGAACTTGGTGACATCGATGCGGATACCAAGAGCTTTTTTGACCTGGACGCGGCGGGTGTCGGTTTTGTGTTTAACTTAAACTTCCTCGGCACGTTGTTGCCGACGCAGGCATTTGCGCGTCAGATGGTGGGCAGAGAGGGCTGCAATATTCTGAACGTTTCGAGCATGAACGCCTATACGCCGCTTACCAAGATCCCGGCGTATTCCGGTGCAAAAGCCGCCATTTCGAACTTTACGCAGTGGTTGGCGGTGCATTTCAGCCGTGTGGGGATCCGTGTTAACGCGATCGCTCCCGGTTTCTTCTCGACGAAGCAGAATGCCAAACTGTTGTTTAACGATGATGGCACACCCACGGCACGTACCGGCAAGATCTTAGCCGCGACGCCGATGGGCCGTTTCGGTGAATCCGACGAGTTAGACGGTGCGCTGTTGTTCCTTTTGAATAACGAAGCGGCAAGCTTCATCACCGGCGTCGTGTTACCGGTTGACGGCGGTTTCTCGGCTTACTCCGGCGTATAAAAATTTTTATTATAAAAATGCGGTAGAGCAATTTGCTCTACCGCATTTTGTTTATGAATTATTCGGTTCTCAGGGCAACTACGGGATCCTTTCGTGCCGCCAGGCGAGAGGGGATAAGTCCTGCGATGAGTGTCAGTACAATGCTGATAACTACCAGCAGGATCGCACCGTCTACCGGTAGTTTGGCAACGTTGGCGATACCGGTCAGCGGATAAATGATGGCATTGGCTGCCAGTACCAGTAAGAGGGTCACACCGATACCGATCGCCCCCGCCGCAAATCCGACGATCATTGTCTCGGCATTGAACACGCGGGAAATATCCTTTTTGGATGCGCCCATCGCGCGCAGAATACCGATCTCTTTTGTCCGTTCCAAAACGGAAATATAGGTGATAATACCGATCATGATGGAGGAAACGACCAGAGAGATCGCCACAAACGCGATAAGAATGATGGTAATCGCGTTGATAATGGTAGTCACCGAGGACATCATGAGTCCAATGTAATCCGTGTAATTGATCGCATCCGCTTCCTCAACACCCTCGTTGTACTGCGTGATATAGTCTTCGATGGTATCCTTCGCCTCAAAATCCTTCGGGTATATATTGATACCACTCGGTTTTTTCAGATCCGCGACACCAAACGCCAGCAGATTACCGTCGTAGGTAGCGTCCGAGGATTGATTCATGGAATTGGCAAACATGGCACAGATTTGTTCTTCGGTCATACCTTGCATCTGCATCTGTTGTAAGGTAGCACCCATCGCCGCTTGTTCGTCTGCGGGCAGTGTGGCCATATACGCTTGAATGTCCGCCATGGTGACCGCTTTGTCTTCACCGTCATCAAACGGGAGGCCTGTCAGCACGTCGGTTTCGGGGTTATCTTGTTGTTCTTTTACAAGTTCGCTTTTGTTGACCTCGTTCACCAGATAGCGCATCAAATCCGCGCGATATCCGATGGTACCGCCCGTTTGAGAAACCGTTGCATTCTCGGAGGGCCGCAGAATACCGACCACCTTGAGTTCGGTTGCTTTTTCCAGTTTTTCACGCAGGTAGACGTCGTCATCGGAGCGGTCGATCCAGTTACCTTTTTTATCTTTCTCGTAATAATCGGTGTTAACAAGCAGTTTGAAACGCAGTGCGAGAATATCGTCGTAACGGTAGCTTGTGATCTCCTGCGTCGGGATCTCTTCGTCGTTAGTTGCTGCTTCAAACATGGCTTTCAGATCGGCGGCATCCAGTATTCCGAGCGCATACAACGTATAGTCGCTGACTTCGTTGTTTTCATCTACCATCAGCACGATCTCATCGTAGGACGACGGCATTTTGCCGGCGATCACATCGTATTGCGTGCTGAGTAGTTTCTCATTGTCGAGGAGTTCCTGCCACACGTTCCCGCTGGACATGGCAGCCATGGGTGAGCCCGCCATCATGGAATTATCGGTGGGTGCCATTTGATTGATCGGCATTCCCATTTTGTTAAATACCTGCGACGGATTCACCTGATAAATACCGTTGCTCGTGTCCGCTTTGTATACGTTCATCGTGGTGGTATAGGTGTACTGTATCGCACTGGAAAGTGCCGCAATGGGATTGTCGGTTTCTTCCAGATACGCTTTGAACGCTTCCAAATTGTTAGTCGTGACACCGGTCAGGGTGGCTTCGATCATATCTGTCATGATATTGTTGGAATAGATCTGATCCAGTTCGTGCTCTTCACGGTTTTCGGTGTTTCCCATCATATTGGAGATCATGTCCCCGACGTCCATGGTGGTTTCCTGCAAAGCGACAGGGTAACTGGAGAGGGTATCTTCTTCCACTTTGGCGATATACTGATTCAGGCCGCTGGATAACGCCAAGATCAACGCGATACCGATGATACCGATACTGCCCGCAAAAGACGTCATGAAGGTGCGTCCTTTTTTTGTCATCAGGTTATTCAGTGATAAGGACAACGCGGTGAAAAAGGACATGGACGGTTTACGCATCTTTTTGCGCGTTTTCGGCGGTGCTTCTACCGTTTCGGGCTCATAAGGCGCCGAATCACTCACAAGGCGCCCGTCCAACAGTCGGATGGTACGCGTGGCGTATTGTTCGGCAAGTTCGGGATTATGCGTTACCATGATGATGAGCTTATCTTTGGCGATCTCTTTAAGGATCTCCATGATCTGCACGCTGGTTTCACTGTCCAAGGCACCGGTCGGCTCATCCGCAAGCAAAATATCGGGATTGTTGACGAGTGCTCTAGCAATTGCCACGCGTTGCATCTGACCGCCCGACATCTGATTCGGTTTCTTTTTCAGTTGATCGCCCAATCCCACACGTTCCAATGCTTCTTTGGCACGTGCCCGCCGCTCGGCACGGCTGACGCCGGTCAACGTCAGAGACAGTTCGACGTTTGACAATACCGTCTGGTGGGGAATAAGGTTATAGCTTTGAAACACAAATCCAACCGAGTGGTTGCGATACGTATCCCAATCGGACGAAGCATACTGCTTGGTTGATACGCCGTTGATGATCAAATCACCACTGGTATACTGATCTAAACCACCGATGATGTTGAGCAGGGTCGTTTTGCCGCAGCCCGAGGGACCGAGGATCGCCACAAACTCATTTTCGCGAAACGCGGTGGACACCCCTTTCAGTGCTTCCACACGTTCCTCACCGGCACGGTATTCTTTTACGATATCTTGCAGTTTCAGCATATACGTTCCTCCTAACGAATCAAGCACATTATAACACATATATATGAATGTTGTGTAAACGAAAATAAAAATTTTCCAAAAAACCGCGCCACCGTCTTGTGAACGGTGGCGC
>JAFSGO010000161.1 GCA_017440765.1 Clostridia bacterium | reverse complement strand
GTGTGCCATCAATACCGCAGGATCACCCACTGAGTTTCCTTTCCAATGAAACAACAGTGCGCGATCCGGCAGTTGCCGAAACGAGCACGTTTTGAACACGTGCGGGTACAGCGTGGGGAGTAAGGCGATGAGCTTTTCAAACTCTGCGTCGTCCTCAAGCGTGGGATCGGTATACGATACCGTTTTGCAGCGCACCAATTCTTGCAAGCTTGTAACAGCGGCATCTTTATCAAACGTTTCATCACCTTCAAGCAGTTGAGCGGGCGGCTTCGGTGTGAAACGAAGTGTGCGGATCAAGAGTACGGCGAAAAACAGCACGACTGCCGCTACGGGTATCAGCCACCACATATCACAGCCAACCTTTCTTGTACATGATCCGCGCTACCCCGACGGTGAACAGTACCCCGACCGGCACCATGATTCCCACCGTACCGGCATTGAGCGCGGGAACGGTGATAAACAGTGCTAACATTAGAAGGATGGGAGCGATGGACAGTTTCGCATTTTTGGAGATAAACACCACTGCCAGACCGCCGAACAGTGCGGGGAGGATCATATCAAATGCGGGTTTCAAAACGGGGGATTCCAGTACCGGTGTCAACGGCACAATACAGATCACACCGACGATAATGATCAGCGTGGTTACGATGCTGGACACCGCGATGGCGATGGTGGAAATGACCTCGCCCTCCTCGCTGCTGGCTTTCACCTTGGCGCGCTCCATGGCATCGATAGCGCAAGGGAGCTTGAGATTGGAAATGTTACCCGTGACAAACGACAGGTAGGTACCGCCTGCGCCGAGCATGGGAACGTAGGTGAAGATCTCCACAATACCGACCGCCCAGTACATCGGCGCGGTTGCGACCAACCCTTGCACCAACACTTTCGTATTCGGCATCGCGCCGAACACGAGCGAAAGAGCGACGGGGAAGAGCAAGATGAGCAGGCCAACGGCGATGCCCCATGCGCGACCGTCGCGGTGAACACTATCCATATACGTTAATTGCTTTTTCATATCGGCACCTCCTTAACCTAACCAGTTGGTGAACGGAATGGCGGAAGCCATACCGAGTATCAAGCTGAGCGGTAAGGCATAATCTTCCATCCAACGAATCTTCAGCGCTTTGGATAAGCCGCCGAAGATCGCCATCACCACGGCGGCAACCGCCATCACGCACACGGGAATTAAGCCCGAGGTGTTGCCCGAAAAGACAAGACCGACGTCACAGAAAACGTAGCCGAGAAAGGCGGAGATCATACCGAGGAACATCGCGTTATTGAAGATCTCGCCCCATTTTTTGTCTTTCATTCCCATTTTGATCATGCCGCCCTGGATCTTTTTCGTGACAAACGGGACCAGTACGATACCGGCGGCAATGCCGATAGTCATGACCCAGACGATCGACATAAAGATGGAAGGATCTGTTACGGTAACACTGGCTTCCAGTCCGGCTGCTGTCAGCGCATTTCCTGCGGCGACGGTTTCATAGGTGATGGAGCCGATAACCGAAAGGCGCAACCACGGCAACACCAGCCCTAAGGACTTGGACAGTGCCACAACACCGACCAAGATCGCAATGGCGGGAGCAATGGTGAACACCGCCGAGGACGTTACCGTCGATTTGACGGTGGCGCTGCTGATGCCGAGCTGCTTGGCGCGGCGGAGCGCTTTGACTAAAAAATACACCGATTGCCCCATTACGGCGGCAATGATGATCCCAACCAACACAAACAGGATGGGATGATTGACGTTGAATTCCATACGGAACCCCTCCTTTTCTCTCATAGAATATCACAAACCGTCTTTTTTCGCAACAATGCAATATCAAAAAAGGACACACTTGGAAAAGTGCGCCTTTTTAACGAGCAATGGGTTAACGTGAGATTTCTTTTTTGTGAGAAGTATGTATAGTACTTTTTATCAATATTATTGAGGAAATAGCAAATAGGAAAATGCTGATAAACTGGGAAGTAGACAGGCCGAAAATAAAGCCACGAATATCGTCGCCACGGAGAAACTCGTCAAAAAATCGAATGACCGAGTAGGACAGAAGGTAGATCGGCAACAGCTTCCCTTGTAGTGCCGTGTGTGTTGTTAGAGATTTTTTGTATAGTCCATACAAAACAGCAAAAAGCAGGATATTCAGTACAGCTTCCAATAACTGCACCGGAAAACGAGGAACATCGTTGATTTGCGGGACAAGAGTGTTTCCGGTTACCGTAATGCCAAAATCACATTCAATCCCATAACAGCATCCGCTGAAAAAGCACCCGCAGCGTGCAAAACTATGAAACAGGGGGATTGCAAGAGTAAGCATATCCGAATATACAGAGAAATTTAATTTTTGGGCACGGATGGCAATGGTTGCCACCAAAATTGCGCCAAAAAGGCCACCGTAAAAAACGGATCCGCCAAAAACTGTCACCGCACGCTCGATTAACTGGTCAACGGTTTCGGCGGTGAACAGTGTAGGGATAAATCGGATATTGGTTAATCCATAAAGAAGATGCCCACCCAGAAGAACACCGATGGATGAGAAAAGTAAAACAATGATTGTGTCATTATCGTCTCCTACACGCTTGCGCGCGAGATGGCAGGTGAAGATTCCCGCCACAAACACCCCGATCAGGGACAGGAGAAAGTAGGTGGTGATCATTTTGCCGAATACAGTAAAATACGGAAACACCGTAACACACCTTCCTTAAGTGTTAATAAAACAAGGAAAGCGCCGCCGTAACGGCGGCGCTTTCCTTGTACTAAACAGACTTAAGCTGCGGTTCCTGCTGCGGCGCACAGAGCGGCGGAACACACGGTGGTACAAATAAGACCCAGTACAGCGAACGCGGTACCGATGATGCCAAGAACCAGACCGGCTGTAGCCAAACCGGAGGACTTACCTTCCGCCGCGACAGACATCTTGCGTCCCTTCACGCCAAAGATGATGCCGAGTATCGCGCAAACAGTTGTAAAATAGCAAACGACCGGAATGGAACCGCCGACAATACCCAGAATTCCCAGAACCAAAGCGGCAATCGACCAACCCTTACCGTTGTCAACTGCGGCGGCCTCTACGACTGGCGTTTCCACAACGGGTGTTTCCGCAACGGGTGTTGTGGTTTCTTCTGTAACTTCTACAACTTCTTTGTTTTCCATGTTATCCATTTTTGTTTCCTCCTCAAACACAAATATGTAAATAAAAACTCTACTTACACTGTTAGGATATCATACTAGAAAAAGCATTGCAAGAAAATTCGTCCATTTTTGTCAAAAAAGTTGAATAATCGCGCGTGGTATCTACTTTTTTATCAGTAGAGTGAGCTCAACCGCTCCAAAGCAATGATGGAAGGTCACAAAATGGACCTGTTTTACATACTGCATGTTTGCGGTTTTTAACATTCCTCTTGTGTTTTTCGACAAAATTTGCTACACTGAAACACATGATGAAAAGGTGGTGAGCGGGTGAAACGGTTGTGGCTATTTTTGATCGTGGTCGTATTTTGCCTGACAACGGTAAGTTGTTCAGCATCGAAAGAGGCAATGGCGACGGTACCCACGACAACCGTTACTACCACGACGACCACCACCACAACAACAACCGTCCCTACGGTTGCCGGAGAACGCGTACGGTATCTCGGCTTGTACGAAGCCGATACGCAAGAACCATTGCATGAATCGTGGGCGGATGAGCGGATCTATCCCGCGAGTCTTGTTAAGATCACGACGGCGTACACCGCGTTACACTACCTTCCGGCAGACACCGAAATCACGGTTGGTTCAGAATTGTCATTGGTCAAACCGCATTCCAGTGTT
>JAFSGO010000160.1 GCA_017440765.1 Clostridia bacterium | reverse complement strand
CTCGAACAAGTCGATATGGCGGTGGAGCGCGGTTTTCTCGGTTTCAAAATGATTTGCAGCAACTATCACCCCGGATGCCGCGAGTCGATGGATCTTCTCGAAAAGATAGCTTCTGTTAACAAACCCGTACTGTTCCATAGCGGTATTTTATGGGATGGGATGAATTCCGCAAACTACAATCGCCCCGGCAATTTTGAAGCGTTGTTGGATGTCCCGAAACTTCGGTTTTGTCTGGCACACGTTTCGTGGCCGTGGTCGGACGAGTGTGTTGCGGTGTACGGGAAATTTAACAATGCATATTTCAGACGACCCGACTTGAGTTGTGAAATGTTTATTGACGTCACACCCGGCACACCTCGTGTCTATCGCGAAGAAGTGTTTCGCCATTTGTTGTGTAGTGGCTATGAATTGCGTTATAACCTGATGTTCGGTACCGATTGCAGTGCAGATGGATATAACGTTGCCTGGTCTAAAGAATGGCAAGAACGCGATAACGCCTTATATGAGAAGTTTATTGAGGAAGATGTCGAGGATTTCAAAGAGCATGTCTACGGCAAGAATTTCTTACGCTTCCTTGGCTTGTCAGATGAATGCCCCGTGAAAAAGATTCCTATGGTGGGAGAATAAACAGATAAGAGCGCGCAGGAATATTCCTGCGCGCTTTTTTGCAACGGGTTTCGTCGTTTTTTTATTGACATTGCTACGCATAAATGATATGTTGTAAACAAGAAGCGGAGGTGCTCATATGGCCTATGTGAATTACGGAGATTACGAGGTAGTATACGATGCGGAACAACACCAATTTGATGTTCTTTATCAAAAAAAATCAATAATACAGGCAGCGCGTTTGAGCGGCCTTTATAAGAACGGTGAAAAAACCGCGGATATAGCCGATTTTAAAATCTGTGAGGTAGACTATGACGTCTCCTCAAAAGAGAACGGTTTTACGATGGCAGTCAAATTCAAACAAAACGTCGATGATGAAGCGCTCTTTGAACTGGACATTTTAGTAAAGCCAACCGGCGTTTATTTAAGAACTCAACTGTATGATACCCACATTACCGGTACGGTGTGTAACGGTGCGCTGTGTACAAGCGATGTGTTTCCGGTTTGCCTGACACGCATGGCGACTGACGTGCGCTCTGCATTGGGTGAAGCGGTAACCAATATTGATCACGCTTTGTACAATAAGCAAACCGACACGGCGGTGGTCGTCGGTCGGTCGCGCCACACTAAATTGACTTATGACTATCAAAATGGCAGTTACACGTTTACCATGCCCGTTTATGCGGCGGAGTCGTGCGACGAAGCCGGCATTTCAGTTCGTAGAGATGTGCTGGCTGAGCAATATCACATACCGTTTGCACCGTATAATCGGAACTCCACGTTTCCGACACCGCCGGTCGGCTGGATGACGTGGTATGCCGTGAAGTTCCGTGCAAGCGAGGAAACCGTCCTCAAAAACGCACGGTGGCAAGCGGAGCATCTTAAGGACTACGGGGCTAACACCGTATGGGTGGATTGGGAATGGTATCACGAAGCGTTTCCGGGTGATCGCACGGACGGCGTTAATTCGCTCAAACCGGATCCCAAAAAATATCCAAATGGCTTAAAATATCTTGCGGATGAAATTCGCTCTATGGGATTGATCCCATCGCTGTGGATCGGATTTACGAACGAACCGTCGAAAAATGAATTCATTGAGAAATACCCCGACATTGTGTTGGCGGACAGCGTGCATTGGTGCGGCCGTTATTTCTACGATTTTACCAATCCGCATTACCTCAACGAATATTTGCCGACAGCCGTCGCAAATGTGCATAAGTGGGGATACGAAGCGGTCAAATTCGATACGATTCCAAGCTCAATTCGTATGCATAATATGCATCGCGAAAATATGTACGATCAAACGGTTACCGTTCAAGAAGCATATCGCAACATGGTGAAGAAAACGCGACAACTGTTGGGCGAAAACGTGTATATGCTGTCTTGTTCAGGTGCGAATAATGCATCGGTCCTCTGGGGCTCGGATGTGTTCGATGCCGCTCGTGTCGGCGACGATATTTTCACGTGGCAGGAACATTTGGACAACCTTCGCCGTATACAGGAGTTTTATCCGTTGCATACGATCCAGTTTCATGTGGATGCGGACAACGTGGTGCTGCGCAGCGAATATAATACGTTTGAGCAAGCCAAGTCACGTGCCACCATTATTTCACTACTCGGCTTACCCATGACTTTCGGCGATGAATTCGAGGCGCTTTCAGAAGATCGCGTGGATCTTATAAAGCGGACACTTCCGATTTTAGATATTCATCCTATGGATCTGTGTGCGGCAGCGGCTGACCGAGAAAATCTGCTGATCAATCTTAGCATTGCAAAATCCTTTGAGAGCTATCAAGTAACGGGTGTATACAATTTGACCGAACGGGATACGGCGCGTACGCTTTCATTGTGCGACGACCTGCATTTGTCGGTTGATGCGTATTTGGTGTATGATTATTTCCGCGATCAATATCTCGGGACGGTTACCGATACCATTACACTCGATCTTTTACCGCATGAAGGACGTATCCTGTCATTTCGCCCGTATCGCGGTGTGCCGCAGGTAATCAGTACGTCCCGCCATATTACCCAGGGAGCAGCGGAATTGACAGCCATGTCTTTTAAGGACAACACGCTGTCCTTTACGGCGGATTTGATTCAAAACGACCGCTACACCGTGACCGTATATGTACCGGAGGGCTATCGTCTTGCTGAGCAAAGCGGTTTTGAAACGTATACCGAGCAAGAAAACCTCTTACGCCTTACCGTCCTACCGCCGCAAACAACGTCTCACTGCTTTAAGCTGCAGTTTACAAAAGATAACAACGATTCGCAGTAACAGAAAAACAGCACGCACCTTCGGAGCGCTCCGTTTGTGCGTGCTATTTTTATAATGTATACTCGACGTAAAAAAAGAATGCTCATAGCGGACATTGCATCCGTTATGAACATTCAAGATGGTGCGGGCGACAAGACTTGAACTTGCACGCTTGCGCATTGGCTCCTAAGACCAACGTGTCTGCCATTCCACCACGCCCGCATAACGGATATTAGTGTACCATACTTGCGTGTGAAATGCAAATCATTTCTGCAAAGAAACAAAAAAATCACATATAGTATAGGGGAACCGGAAAAAACTAACAATGCATATTTCGTCGGAAAGTGTTGCAAGTAGTAGTGTTTTTTGGTATGATAATAAGGTGATTGAGGTGATGGCTTGTGAAACGGTACGTGGCGGTCTTGCTGTGCCTGGTAATGCTTTTCCTGACGGCGTGCGGCGCCGATTCGCCTGTTACGGACCAAACGACCCTCGCGTCCACGATCACAACGAGCACCATTGAGCAAACCGTGGAGAATACGGAAACAACGACGGTTGATCAAAATACAACGACCGAAACGGCAGGCCGTCCCTCCTCATCGCTCACCTCAAAGAAAAGCACGACGACAGCTACCACTACCACTATTACCACGACCGGCACGGCAATCACAACACAACCTACTTTGGTAAAACCCTCCGGTGAAATGCGTGCCGCATGGGTATCGTATATTGAATTAAACACCGTATTTCGCGGCTGCTCCACCGCCGAGAAGGCAAAAGCGGCGATTGACAGCATTTTGGATACGATGGAAGAATTCAAACTGAACACCTTGTTCTTTCACGTGCGCGCCAACAGTGATGCTTATTATTCTTCCGCTTATTTTAAGCCGGCGGCTTCTGTCAGCAAACTGATTTCCGCCGGTTTCGATCCGCTCGGTTACGCGGTAGAAGCCGCCCACAAGCGCGGGATTGCGCTGCATGCGTGGGTCAATCCGTATCGAGCGGGAATGAATACGGCATATTTGATCGACGGGATCCCTACGATCACGGATTCAAGCAAACGATATTACTACGTACCAAGCTCAACAGCGGCACAACAGCTTATTTTGAACGGTGTCCGTGAGCTGGTGAATAACTACGCCATTGACGGTATTCAGTACGACGATTATTTTTATCCGTCGGATGTTTTGGATGCTACCACGGTATACGGTTATGAGAGTGCCGATTACGAGGCATATCAAAAGAGCGGCGGTACGCTGTCCATCGCCGATTGGCGCCGAGCCGCTGTGGATACGCTGATTGCCGGCACCCATACCATTACCAAAGCCAAAAACCGCATATTTGGCGTATCGCCTGCCGTGAACGCCCAAAACACGTATGACGAACTGTATGCCAATCCGAAAAAATGGATGTCAGAAAGCGGCTATATCGATTATATCTGCCCGCAGATCTATACCGGCTTTGAACATTCCGGCAGCCCGTTTGATAAAATGACCGATGCGTGGCTGTCGTACCCGCGTCACTCTTCCGTGAAACTGTACGTCGGTATCGCCACCTACAAAGCAGGATTGTTAAGCGATACGTGGGCGGGCAACGGTAAGACCGAATGGGCATCAAATACCGATATTCTCAAACGATCTGTGTTGTATCTGCGTTCTAAGAACGTATCCGGCATGGCTTTTTACAGCTACAGTTATTTAAAGCCCGATCAAGTCTCGGGCCTGTCGTCAACCAATGACGTATCCGTT
>JAFSGO010000159.1 GCA_017440765.1 Clostridia bacterium | reverse complement strand
CAGGATCCGGATAAGGATATCCATCTGTATATCAACAGTCCGGGCGGTTCGATTTCCGCCGGTATGGCGATCTATGATACGATGCAGTTTATTAAGTGTGACGTGTCCACCATCTGCATCGGCATGGCTGCCAGTATGGGGTCGTTCCTGCTGGCTGCCGGTGCAAAGGGAAAGCGCTTGGCGCTTCCGAACAGTGAGATCATGATTCACCAGCCGCTCGGTGGTGCCAAAGGGCAAGCGAGTGACATCAAGATTCAGGCGGAGCACATTCTGTTTATCCGCAACCGTATGAACACCTTGCTGTCCGAAATGACCGGTCAACCGCTTGATGTGATCGAGAAGGATACCGACCGTGACAACTGGATGACGGCTGAAGATGCCGTGAAATACGGTTTGATCGATAAAGTGATCGAAAAGAGGATTTAACTCATGCCGAAAAATGAGGATAACCGTACTGTCTGCTGCTCTTTTTGCGGAAAAGCACAAGACGAGGTCTACCGTCTGATTGCCGGCCCCGGCGTGTATATCTGCAACGAGTGTGTGGAATTGTGCAGCGATATTTTGGAGGATGGCACCCATTTTTCCAAAAAGCGCGCACAGGATGGGGAAGGTTCCTTTGTGCTACCGACACCGAAGGAGATCAAGAAGTCGCTGGATGAGTACGTCATCGGCCAGGATGCCGCAAAGGTTGCCTTATCGGTTGCCGTGTATAACCACTACAAGCGCATCTACTGCGGCAACGATCTGGACATCGAGATCGGTAAAAGTAACGTGCTGTTGCTCGGACCGACCGGCGTCGGCAAAACAGCGTTGGCACAAACACTTGCTAAAACGCTCAACGTGCCGTTCGCTATTGCGGATGCGACAACGTTGACCGAGGCCGGTTACGTCGGCGAAGACGTGGAGAATATCCTGCTTCGTTTGATTCAAGCGGCAGAGGGGAACGTGGAGCGAGCTGAACGCGGTATCATCTACGTAGATGAGATCGATAAGATCGCGCGCCGCAGTGAGAATCCCTCCATTACCCGCGATGTCAGCGGCGAAGGTGTACAGCAGGCGCTTCTTAAAATTTTGGAAGGAACGGTTTCCAACGTTCCTCCGAACGGCGGGCGTAAGCATCCGCAGCAGGAGTTTATTCAGATCGATACCAGCAACATTCTCTTTATCCTCGGCGGTGCGTTTGACGGCATTGAAAAGACTGTTGAAAAACGCATTTCCTCCGGTGCAATGGGTTTCGGCAACGAAGTGAAATCCAAAAAGGATATGGAGCAAGGGGAGATGTATCGGCAGGTCGTTCCGCAGGATTTGGTCAAGTTTGGCTTGATTCCGGAACTGGTAGGCCGTATGCCGGTCATCACGGCGTTGCAGCCGTTAGACGTGGATGCACTCGTTAAGATTTTGAGCAAACCGAAAAACGCGCTTTTAAAGCAGTATACCGGTCTGTTTAAGTTGGACGACGTCGAGCTGGAATTTGCGCCGGATGCGCTGAAAGCCGTGGCAGAAAAGACGCTACAGCGTAACACGGGCGCTCGTGGTTTGCGGTCGGTTATGGAAGAAGTCTTAACCAACCTCATGTTTGAGGTGCCGTCGGATCCTACGGTCGAGAAAGTCATTATCACCCGTGCTTGTATCGAGGATAATGCGTCTCCGGAGTTTGTAAAAAACCCCGACAGAAAGCCGAATCGTATTAAGACTCCCGGCAAAAAGCCGGTACGCCGCAAGGTGACGGCATAAATATTCGTTTTGAATCGTTGGCAGTCGGTTTTGCGACCGGCTGCTGACTTTTCCATATATATAACCCCGTTTCCCGACAACGCAAGCTTACGTTGTCTGTTTTAGGAGTGAAAAACAATGATGGCATTGCAAAAGCGGATTTCCCGCGTATCCACATTGCCGCTGCTTGCCTTGCGCGGTTTAGTGGTTTTTCCAAACACTACCGTTCAGTTTGAGGTAGGGCGTGAAAAATCCGTTCAGGCCTTGCAGGAAGCTGTGAATACCGACCAGTTGATCTTTTTGGTCACCCAACAGAACGCAGCGGACGAAGATCCGACGCCTGAAGTGTTGTGCAAGACCGGTGTGGTCGTTCGGCTGCAGCAGGTGTTACGTATGCCGTCGGATACGGTGCGCGTAAAGGTGGAAGCATTATACCGTGCACGTGTGCGCAGTTTCGCACAGACCGAGCCGTTTATGGTCGCAGAAGTCAGGGAATGTGTCACGCGTCCTATGGCGGACAAGGACGGAGAAACCGCCTTTTTCCGAAAATGCCGTGACTATTTCCATCAATACATAGAACTGAGTCCCGAGGTACCCGACAGCGCTGTCAGTGATCTGATGATGGTGCGCGATAACGGCATTTTTGCCGATCGCATTGCGGATATTTTACCGGCTACCGCGGAGAATAAGCAAAAGGTGCTGGATGCCTTATCGCTTGAAAAGCGTTTTGAAGAGTTGCTTCGCATCCTTGCCGACGAGGTGCGTATCGCTGAGTTGGAGCGCGGTATTGAGCGTCAGGTGCAGTCTGCAATCGATAAAAATCAGCGCGATTATTATTTGCACGAGCAGATGCGTGTCATCGCCTCCGAACTTGGGGAAGACGACGATCCCGCCGGTGAAGCGGACGAGTTACGTGGAAAAATCAAAGCGCTCGCACTCAGCTCCGAGATCGAAGAAAAACTGCTCAAGGAATGCAACAAACTGGCCAAAATGCCGTTTGGCTCGCACGAGGCGACGGTTGTTCGTAATTACCTGGATACCTGTTTGGATCTTCCATGGCATACACACTCGGAAGAAATCCTGGATATTTCCCGCGCACGCAAAATCCTCGACCGCGATCATTACGGTTTGGAAAAGGTCAAAGAACGCATCTTAGAGGTGCTGGCGGTTCGTAGTTTAACAGGTAGTACAAAGGGACAGGTCATTTGTTTGGTTGGCCCTCCCGGTGTCGGTAAGACTTCCATTGCGCGGTCTATTGCCGAAGCGCTTGGACGCACTTACGTCCGCGTGTCGCTTGGCGGTGTGCGTGATGAATCCGATATTCGCGGTCATCGCCGCACCTACATCGGCTCAATGCCGGGCCGCATCATTCGTGCGATTGAAAAGGCGAAGACCTCCAATCCGCTTGTTTTGCTGGATGAGATCGATAAGCTGGGAAGTAGCTACAACGGCGATCCGTCCTCTGCCTTATTAGAGGTGTTGGATACCGAGCAAAACAATGCCTTTGTGGATCATTATTTGGAAATACCGTACGATCTTTCAGGAGTGCTGTTTATCACCACCGCTAATAACGCGGAAAATATTCCGGCACCGCTGTTTGACCGTATGGACGTGATCACGCTGTCCAGCTACACGGCGGAAGAAAAATTCCACATTGCGCGCAATCACTTGATCAAAAAGCAGCTGAAATTGAACGGATTAGATACCCGAAAGTTGCGGATCAGTGATGCTGCGTTGCGTCTGATGATCGACGGTTACACCCGTGAGGGCGGTGTGCGTAATTTGGAGCGTTTAATCGCGAAGGTTTGCCGCAAGCGCGCACAAGAACTCGTTTCCGAAACGTCCTGCAAAGTGACCGTGAACGAGAAATCGTTGGCAGACTATTTGGGGCCCCGCCGTTTTAAGGAAGAAACGCATGCCAAAGTAGACGAGGTCGGTGTTGTTAACGGTCTTGCCTGGACGGCAGTCGGTGGGGAAACCATGCCCGTTGAAGTGGCTGTTTTGAACGGTACCGGCAAGATTGAACTCACCGGCTCACTCGGTGACGTGATGAAAGAATCCGCCAAAGCCGCGATCAGCTACGTGCGTTCCCGTGCCGATCGCTGGAACATCGCAGACGATTTTTACAAAACGAAGGATATTCATATCCATGTACCGGAAGGTGCTGTACCGAAGGATGGTCCCTCTGCCGGTGTGACCATGGCAACGGCGATGGTGTCGGCATTAACGGGGATTCCGGTGCGCCACGACGTGGCAATGACCGGTGAGATCTCGTTGCGTGGCAGAGTGCTGCCGATCGGCGGCCTCAAGGAAAAAACGATGGCCGCTTATCGTCACCACATGAAAACGGTGGTCATCCCGCAGGACAACGAGCCGGATCTCTCGGAAGTGGACGAAGTGGTGAAACGAAACATTCACTTTGTCACCGCGCGCACGATGGATACGGTGATTGAAACTGCATTGTTGATGTAAGGAGAAGGCCTTATGAAAATTGAATCGGCTGTCTTTGAGACCTCTGCCGGTGTTTCCGGTCAGTTAATTGCTTCCACTTTGCCGGAAATTGCCTTTTCCGGTCGTTCCAACGTGGGCAAATCCTCTCTGATCAACAAACTTCTCAACCGCAAATCCTTGGCACGCACCAGTGCGACACCCGGCAAAACCGCCACCATCAATTTCTATAAGCTGGATACGATGCGCTTAGTCGATCTTCCCGGATACGGCTATGCCAAACTGTCCAATGCGGAGAAACAGCGTTTTAGCCAAACGATCGAGCATTATTTTGACGACGATCGAGATCTGCGACTTGTTCTGCAACTGATCGATATGCGCCATCCGCCGACCGCCAACGATTTCCAAATGTTGGAGTATTTGGTAGAGTGTGAAATCCCGTTTGTAATCGTTTTAACCAAGGCGGACAAGCTGAACAAAACCGAGCGCGAAAAACGAACGGAAGCATTACGTGAGGAACTCGCCGATTATGACGGCGTACAATGTATTCCCTTCTCGGCAGTAAACGGTGAGGGCGTTGAAACCCTGCGTGCCATTTTGGATGAGGTAGCAAGCGAACCGTAAACCCTTCTTATTTTCTATCATTTCACTCCTTGTTTGTCGTGTATTATCCGTGCAACAGGATATACTATTAACGACTTCAAATAAAGGAGGGAGTTATGATGGATATGAACAACTGTCAGGCCAACAAGTCGATTCATTGCTCGGTGGAGCAGTGCCGTTACCATTGCGGTACCGATAACTACTGCTCGCTTAACGCCATTCAGGTAGGTACGCACGAGAAGGATCCCACCGTTTGCCAATGCGTTGATTGCCAGTCTTTTGAAAAGAAATAAATCCCGACAAAAAAAGCCGTCACACTTAACGTGTGACGGCTTTTTAATACTTGTTTAGCTCTCGGCAACTAACTCTTTCATGGTGTAATAGCCCGCCGATTTGCCGATTAAAAAGAGTGCGGCATTGATCGCACCGACGGCGAAGACACTCTTGGAGGTGGCGGAATGGGAGAGCGTGATACATTCGTCGTGACCGGCAAACAACACGTCGTGCTCGCCGACGATGGTGCCGCCACGGATCGAACTAAAACCGATCTCATGTGGCTCGCGTTTTTGACGAACCGCATGGCGGTCAAAGACGTATGTGGGGGAATAGGGAAGCCCTTCCTTAACGGCATCCCCCAACATAAGTGCTGTGCCGGAGGGCGCGTCGATCTTCTGGTTGTGGTGTTTTTCAATGATCTCCACGTCAAACGACGTTCCCAGCACGGATGCCGCTTTTTTTGCCAGTTCCGCAAGCAAACTGATACCGAGTGACATATTGGCACTGGAAAAGACAGCGATTTCGCGGGATGCCTCTTGGATGGCTTTCAACTGGTTGTCGGATAGACCGGTGGTAGCGATCACGATGGGGAGTTTATGTGCCTTTGCGTAAGCCAACACGCCGTCTAACATAGCGGGATGTGAAAAATCAACGATCACATCTGCCTCAACAGAGCACGCGGCGGGGTCGGCAAAGACAGGGTAAGTCGACGCCTCGGTGTTGATATCAAAACCCGCAACGATCTCGCAGTCGGTACGCGCGGCGGCACACTGCGCGATGGTTTTTCCCATTTTACCGTTGCAACCGGAAAGAATGATACGAGTCATAGTAAACTCCTTTAAATCAAGTGATAGCGTTTTAAGACGTCCGTCATGTTTTGTTTCATGGCATCGGTCATGTTGTAGAGCGGCAAACGACAGTCACCGACCGCCATTCCCATTTGATTCATCGCCTCTTTGACGGGAATCGGGTTAACGTCCATGAACAGCGCGTTGGCAAGCTCCAGGTATTTTAACTGTAATTCCAACGACAACTGCACGTTTCCATCAAACCACGCCTGACAGATGTCGTGCGTTTCCTGCGGCACGACGTTGGACAGCACCGAAATAACGCCTTTTCCGCCGAGTGCCAGAATCGGCACGATCTGATCGTCGTTGCCGGAATAGATCGGAATATCGCACAGTGCGGCGATCTCTGCCGTTTCCGACATATTGCCGTTTGCTTGCTTTAAGCCGACAATGTTGGGGATCTTGGCAAGCTCTGCGACCGTTTTCGGTTGCAAGTTCACGCCCGTGCGTGACGGCACGTTGTACAGAATGATCGGAAGATCCACCGAAGCGGCGATCTTGGTGTAATGTGCGATTAAACCGCGTTGTGAGGTTTTGTTGTAGTACGGGGTGACCAACAACAAGCCGTCTGCGCCCATGGCTTTCGCTTCACGGGACATGTAAATACAATGATCGGTATTGTTGGAGCCGGTACCGGCGATCATCGGCACGCGACCGTTGGTTTGTTCAATGGCAACCTCGAATGCGTGCAGATGCTCGTCGTCTTCTAACGTGGGGGCTTCTCCTGTGGTGCCGACGGAAATGATGGCATCCGTTCCGTGTGTGATCTGAAAATCGATCAGTTCACGGTACTTCTCGTAATTGACACGTCCGTCCCGTTCCATGGGGGTGACCAGTGCAACGCCTGCACCGGTAAAGAGTAGGGAATTACTCATACACAGCCCTCCTTAAATTTGTTTAGTCCATATATCCTTCCGCGCAGAGCAATTCAGCCAGCAGAACAGCACCGCCGGCGGCACCGCGCAGGGTGTTGTGGGATAAACCGACGAATTTGTAATCGTACTGCGTATCCTCACGCAAACGACCGAGGGATACAGCCATGCCGCCCTCTAAACCGCGATGTAGATTGGCTTGCGGCATGTTATCCTCTTCAAAATAGTGCAAGAATTGCTTGGGAGCGCTGGGCAACTCAAGCTCCTGCGGACGGCCCTTAAAGGAGTTCCAGGTTTCGATGATCTCTTCCTTGGAGGGTTTGTTCTCAAAGCTGCAGAACACCGCCGCAAAGTGACCGTCGGATACCGGAACACGCAAGCACTGCGCCGTGATTTCGGGAGAGGTAGCGTTGACGATCACGCCGTTTTCAACCTTACCCCAGATCTTGAGCGGTTCTTTCTCGGATTTTTCCTCCTCGCCGCCGATATAGGGAATCACGTTGTCCACCATTTCGGGCCAGCGCTCGAAGGTCTTGCCGGCACCGGAGATTGCTTGATAGGTGCAAACCAGCGATTTGGTGATGCCCCACTTAGAGAGCGGGAAGAGGGCCGGCACGTAGCTTTGCAGCGAGCAGTTGGATTTGACGGCGATAAAGCCGCGCTTAGTACCAAGACGCTTGCGCTGAGAAGCGATGACCTCCATGTGGGAATCGTTAAGCTCGGGGATGATCATCGGAACGTCTGCCGTACCGCGATGGGCGCTGTTGTTGGAGACAACGGGGCACTCTGCTTTCGCATACGCTTCTTCCAATGCGCGGATCTGATCTTTCGGCATATCCACGGCGCAGAAGACGAAATCCGCTTTGGCGGCGACTTCTTCCACGTTTGCGGCGTCATACACCATCATGTTTTCCAATTTTTCCGGCATCGGAACGGTCATTGCCCAACGGCTGCCGATCGCCTCTTTATATGATTTGCCGGCGGAACGGGGGCTTGCCGCGAGGACAGAAACCTCAAACCACGGGTGATCGGCGAGCAAGGTCGCGAAACGCTGACCAACCATGCCGGTGCAGCCGATAATACCTACTTTGTACGTTTTCATACGGAATTTCCTTTCTTTTTACCTGCTGTTTGGAAATGAGTGATAAAACTTGACTTTTTCCGGCTACTATTGTACCATTAAGTATCTGGTATGTCAATAAATTCGGCGGAGAGAAACCATGAAACGACAAGACTTTTTTTACCATTTGCCGGAGGAATTGATCGCGCAAGAGCCGATCGAACCTCGTGATCATTCGCGTATGTTGGTGTTGGACCGTTTGGCGGGTACGCGAACGGATCGGCACTTTTATGATATCGTGGAATATTTGAAGCCGGGGGACTGTCTGATCCTGAACGATAGCCGCGTGCTTCCCGCACGGCTGTACGGTCATCGCGAGCCGACAGGCGGCGCTGTTGAACTACTATTGTTAACAGCGAAAGGTGCCGACGTGTGGGAGGTGTTGGCAGGCCCCGGGCGAAAAGCACGACCCGGTGACGTGTTGACCTTTGCCGATGGATTACTTAAAGCGGAGGTCTTAGAGGTCACACCGGACGGTAACCGCCTGGTAAAATTCCAATACGAGGGCAATTTCTACGAGATTTTAGAGCGCATCGGTCAAATGCCGCTCCCGCATTATATTACGCATGAACTCAAGGATAAAGAACGCTATCAAACCGTGTATTCCAAGGATCTTGGTTCTGCCGCTGCTCCTACAGCCGGTTTACATTTTACACAGGAATTGCTTAACAAGCTCAAAGAAAAAGGGGTAAAGATTGGCTTTGTAACCTTACACGTGGGGTTGGGTACGTTCCGTCCTGTAAAGGCAGATAACATTACAGACCACAAGATGCATTCCGAGCATTATGAACTGTCCGAGCAAACGGCGGAGTTGATCAATGCGACCAAGAAAAACGGCGGTCGGGTGTTTGCCGTTGGTACCACCAGTTGCCGCACGCTGGAAAGTGTCGGCGTAGGTGAGGACGGATTGGTGCATGCTGCGGACGGATGGACGGATATTTTTATTTACCCCGGTTATACGTTCAAAGTTTTGGATGGACTCATTACCAACTTCCATTTGCCGGAAAGCACGCTGATCATGTTGGTCAGCGCTTTTGCGGGCTATGAAACGACGATGGATACCTACCGTTACGCAGTGGAAGAACGGTATCGCTTTTTCAGTTTTGGCGATTCTATGATGATCCTGTAGTGGGTGAGAGAGTATGAAAATTTTGAAAACCTGCGGTGCGGCGCGCCGCGGTGAATTTGAAACACCGCACGGGACGGTGCAGACACCTGCCTTTATGAACGTCGCGACCTGTGGTGCTATCAAAGGCGCGGTTTCCGCGTATGATCTTAAGGATATTAAATGTCAGGTGCAACTGTGCAATACCTATCATTTGCACCTGCGTCCCGGTGACGAACTGGTTCATGAGTTGGGTGGCTTACATAAGTTTACCGGTTGGCAAGGCCCGATTTTGACCGACAGCGGCGGGTTTCAGGTGTTTTCACTTGCCAATCTGCGAAAGATTGAAGAAGAGGGGGTCACTTTCTCTTCACACATTGACGGACGGCGCTTGTTCATCGGTCCCGAGGAGAGCATGCACATCCAATCTAATTTGGCTTCTACGATTGCGATGGCATTTGACGAGTGCGTGGAAAATCCCGCACCGTACGACTATTCTGCCCGCTCCTGCGAACGCACGACGCGGTGGCTCAAACGGTGTCAGGCAGAAATGAAACGGCTCAATTCGTTGCCGAAAACCATTAACAAACAGCAAATGCTGTTCGGTATCAATCAAGGTTGCACCTTTGATGATCTGCGTGTGGCGCATATGCAGGAGATTGCGGAGCTCGATCTGGACGGGTACGCCATCGGCGGTCTCGCGGTGGGTGAGCCGGCAGAGGATATGTACCGCATTATTGAAGCGGTGGAGCCGCATATGCCGAAAGAAAAACCGCGGTACTTAATGGGGGTTGGAACACCGGAAAACATTTTGGAGGGCGTTCACCGCGGTGTCGACCTGTTCGACTGTGTGATGCCCGCGCGCAATGCCAGACACGCGCACGTATTCACGTGGAGCGGGCATCGGAATATGCTTAATCAAAAATACGAGCACGATCTGTTGCCGCTTGATGAGGAATGCGATTGTCCGACTTGTCGCCGCCATTCGCGTGCGTACATTCGCCATCTGTTTAAGGCGAACGAAATGCTCGCAATGCGGCTTTGCGTGATGCATAATCTGTATTTCTATAATACCCTGATGGAGCGGATTCGTACCGCACTGGATGAGGGAACATTCGAGGAGTTTTATAACCGATATATCGGTGTTTTGGATCGCCGAATCTGAATTTGTGAATTTTTTTCGGTTTTTTCGGGATTTTTATTGCTATCAGCCATAAAATCCTGTATACTGAAAAAGTATTATTTTAGGAGGTAATAAAGTATGTTTGATTTGTATTCCTTGGCAGCGGATACCACTGCTGCCGCCGGCGATGCGGCTGCAGCCGGTGGTCTTGGTGCCTTTATGCCCCTCATTATGATGGGTCTGTTGTTCGTGGTCATGTATTTCCTCATGATCCGTCCGCAGAAGAAAAAACAAAAAGAAGAGCAGAAAATGCGTGAGAGCATTCGTGTCGGTGATGAGATCACCACGATCGGCGGTATCCGCGGTCGTATTGTGAACATCAAAGAAGATGAATTCGTCATCGAGACCGGTGCGGATCGCAACAAGATGGTCATCAAAAAGTGGGCATTGCAGAGCTGTGATACGGTTCACGATGCCAGCGACGACGATGACGACGATGACGATATCTAATCTTTACGCGTGACTCCGGTACTATTTCCCATTGCCACAGAATATAGGTATATTACCTGATATTCGTGTGGAGGGGAAAGTGTATGGGCACTCGCAAAGAGGTTTCAACAGCAACGAAAATTCTGCGTCCGCTTGGAATGGGACTCGGTGTCGGCGTGATCGTTTGTGCGGTTATCTTGTTGATTGCCGCCGCCATTATGACAACCGGAATTTTACCCGCTTCGGCGGTGACTCCCATTGCTCTCGCAGCGGCTGCGATCGGCGCGTTTGTGAGCGGTTTTGCCGCGGCAAGGTTATCGCGTGAGCGCGGGCTTTTGTTCGGTGCAGGCGTTGGCTTGTTGCTGTTTTTACTTATCACGGTTGTCGGCATGGTTACGTCGCAAGAACTTCGCGGAACCATGATGTTGCTTAAGGCAGCACTGACAATCGGTTTCGGCGCACTCGGCGGTGTGCTGGGCGTAAATGTTAAAGCAAAACGTTAACCACAAAGCGGGACGGAGTTTTTCGTCCCGCTCTTGTTAAACGTCATATCCGTTCTTTTTGAGGCATATAGTGATTGTGTGACAGAAAGGACGGACGCGTATGAAACGGACAAACTCTATCGGAACTTTTTTAAAGCAAAATCGGCGGTTGCTGCTACTGCTGTTGTTGCCGCTTACCGGTTGCATAGGCGGAATAGTGCTGTACTCACCACTCTCGGCATCCCTGCCGGCAGAATGGTTGGCGTTGTTGCCGTTAACGCCCGTCAAAGGTGATCTTGCGGGTGTGCTTTCCCAATGGTTTTCCTCGTGCTTTCAGCCGTTGTGTTTGTTGGCACTGTTGTTTTTTTCGGGTGTATCCGCTTGCGGCGCGCCGCTTGTTGTTTTAGTGCCGATCTTTTGGGGAATCGGTCTGGGCCTTAGCGAGGCGTATTACGTGCAAAGCGGGATAAGCGGATGGCTTGTTCTTGCCGTCGTATTACTGCCGTCTGCGATCATGGAACTGGTTGCACTGCTCATGGCATCATCTGAAGCGTTGCGGTTGACGTTGCTCATGGCAGTACAGTTTTTTCCGCGATCCGCACGATGCGGCGGCCTGTGGCAGGATTTTCGGTTATACTGTGTGCGCTTTTTAGTGCTGTTGGCTTTGATTCTCGGTGCAGGTGCACTGGATGTGATATTGCGCCTCCTGCTGGGAGGGCTGTTGTAAGGGGTGTTTTAAATGGCGGGTTTTTTCGGGATGTTTGATGCCAGTAAGCCGGGTCCCGGTGTTTCCAAAAACGAGCCGAAAAAGAAACGGTTTTTCCTGTTTTGGGAGTTGTATTTTCGGAAATTCTTCCGATTGATCATTGCCAACTTACTGTATGCGTTGGTGTCTATTCCCGTGGTAACACGAGGTTTGGCGGAAGCTGGCCTTGCATTCGTTACCCGCAATTATGCAAGAGAAAAACACGTGTTCCTGCCTTCTGATTTTTTTGACACCATCAAAAAGAATTGGAAACAAGCATTGGCGGCGGGTATCTTGGAACTTGCTATCAGTGCGTGCCTGATCTTCGATATTATCTACGCGTGGGATTGGCTGAATGCGGCACAAGGTTTTGAAATTATGCCGCTGTTGTTCTTTGCGGTTTCGTTTTTCCTGGTGGTGATCTTCTGCTATGCACGGTATTATTTATACATGCAGATCATCACGTTCAAACTTTCGTTTAAACAGGTCTGGAAGAACAGCTTGTTGCTTGCGATTGCCGGCTTTAAAGAGAATCTTATTATCTCGCTTGCTTTACTCGCTATCTATGCGCTGGCGGCGGTACTGCTCTTTAATTACTTTTGGTACGTGCTGGCGCCGCTGGTGATACTGTACGTGCTGTTGTTCCCGGCGTTCCGTTCGTTCCTTATTCAATTCACGATCTTCCCGCTCATTAAACGGACGATTATTGACCC
The DNA here is from genome assembly GCA_017440765.1 of Clostridia bacterium. Lineage (GTDB taxonomy): Bacteria > Bacillota > Clostridia > Oscillospirales > Acutalibacteraceae > RGIG3009. The sequence continues at coordinate 661 of JAFSGO010000159.1, read as the reverse complement.
GTATTATAAGGAGCATCCCGAGGAGGATCTGGATAAACGCCACGACCTCAATTTGGACGTTGAGGAATCCCCCAAAACTGTGGTTGAGGATGGTAAGCCGGCAGAGGATCCGGACGTGATCTTCACGGATGTCGGAAAAGAAGAATTGCCCGAGGAGAGTATTCCGAAGCAATACAGTGCAGAGGAGATGCGCAAAGGCCGCCGTTTACAGAAAAACACGAAAGACAGTGACGACGACGGCACGATCTGATACAAAGAAAAGAGCTTGGAGAGTGATCTCCAAGCTCTTTTTTTATGAGTTAATTTATTTTTTGTTAAAACCGTCTTTGAGCGATACCGAGCGGTTAAAGACGGGATGCTCGGCAGTGCTGTCCACGTTATCAATGCAGAAATAACCGAGCCGCAGGAATTGGAACGCTGCCGGTGCTTCGGCAGGCAGGATACCGGCTTCAATTTTGCAGGCGGTTAATTTCTCGAGGGAATCTGGATTCAGCACCTCTAAGAAATCTTGGTCGCCTGCTTCGGGCTCGGCATCTAAGAACAGGGAGGAGTACAACCGTACTTCCGCATCCTTGGCGGTGGCGGCATCGACCCAATGGATGGTGCCTTTGACCTTACGTCCATCCGGTGTGTTACCGCCTTTGGTCTCGGGATCATAGGT
>JAFSGO010000158.1 GCA_017440765.1 Clostridia bacterium | reverse complement strand
TCAAGGACGAATAAAACACTTATCCGCGGTGCCACCTTGATTCACGGCAAAACCCGTGCGCTTAGCAGGATACCAACATATCCCCGGCATTTGTACGCTTGCCTACAGCGTCGCAGAATACTTTGGAAAAATCCATTTGACTGCGCCCTCAGCGGTCCATTTGACAACTTGTTTCTTACCTGACTCTCAGCAACACAGGCTCTCTGTAAAGGCAGTATTGCCGTTATCTCCGCTTCAACGGTTTGAAGTATTAAATTTGAACTTATTATACACCCACTTGCCCACTGTGTCAATAGGTGTATTTGAGTTGTTACAAAATGTTCACATTCTGTGACGGTTTTCAAATGTGCCGCCGGATCAATGCTCCATATGCGGGAATCTTTCCTGCTCAATTAACGATGATAGTGTAATACTGTCAAAATACTGATTTACCAGATTGTGAAATTCAGTCCACATAGGAAGCGTCGGACAGGTATCGGCACGGTCGCACTTTTCGGCATTACATTGAAGGCAGGCTACAGGTGCAAGATTTCCCTCGGTCAGGCGCAGGATTTCACCGACTTTGTATTCATCGGGTTTGCGTGTCAGGCGGTATCCGCCGCCCTTGCCTGAAATACCTTCGATAATGTTATTCTGCGTCAGAACAGGCAGAATCTGCTCCAGATATTTCAGAGAGATCCCCTGTCTTTCAGCTATTTTTTTCATGGCAATATATTCACCGTTTCCATTTTCTGCGAGGTCGAGCATCACGCGCAGAGCGTATCTTCCCCTTGTAGATATGATCATAATATACCTCCAATTTATCATTGTTTCTATTATACCACAACTCGGTAGGTAATTCAAGTGGTTCGGCAACAATCATGATCCTGAGTTCATCGATACGCACCGCGCTGACTGCTCGTTATGATATTCCGCTTTAGTCCGCAAAAAGCGGTGTGGATAAATATCTGTCACCCGTGTCGGGGAGCAGGACAACGATTGTTTTTCCTTCGTTTTCGGGACGCTTTGCAAGCTCGATTGCCGCATAGGTCGCTGCACCGGAGGAAATGCCTACAAGCACACCCTCGCTCCTGCCAATCAGCTTGCCTGTGGCAAAGGCATCCTCGTTGGAAACGGGGATGATCTCGTCATACACCTTGGCATTGAGAACGTCGGGAACAAAACCTGCGCCGATGCCTTGAATCTTGTGCGATCCCGCAACACCTGTTGACAGTACCGCAGAGGTGGCAGGCTCAACGGCAACGACCTTGACGTCGGGCTTTTTGGATTTCAGATACTCACCAACGCCCGTGACCGTACCGCCCGTACCGACGCCTGCGACGAAGATATCCACATTTCCGTCGGTGTCCTCGTAGATTTCGGGACCCGTGGTTTCACGATGTGCCTGCGGGTTTGCGGGATTGACGAACTGGCCGGGGATGAAGCTGTTCGGTATCTCTTTTGCAAGCTCTTCCGCCTTGGCAATCGCGCCCTTCATGCCCTTCGCACCTTCGGTCAGCACAAGCTCTGCGCCGTAGGCTTTCATAAGCTGTCTGCGCTCGACAGACATGGTTTCGGGCATAACGATGATGATCTTATATCCTCTTGCTGCCGCGACGGATGCGAGACCTATGCCCGTGTTGCCTGAGGTGGGCTCAATGATGACTGAGTCGGGCTTCAACTTCCCCGAAGCCTCCGCCTCGTCAATCATCGCCTTTGCAATCCTGTCCTTGACCGAGCCTGCCGGATTGAAATATTCAAGCTTGGCAAGAATTTTTGCTTTCAGTCCAAGTGCTTTTTCGATATGTGTGAGTTCGAGCAGCGGCGTTTTGCCGATCAGTTCAGTTGCGTTTTGATATATTTTCATGACTGTATCTCCCTATCATTTCAATAATTTTATAATATTTTGTTTTTCAAAGACCGTGATCAGAATCACGCCAATGATTATGCCCGCTACCGCCTGCACCGCATTGGCAGGGATATTGACCAGCGACGGCACGAAGCTGTACAGAACACCCTCAAAGAGAAAATATCCGAGGATCATCACGAACTCCGAAAGTATTCCGCTGAATACTCTTGATACCGTGGATTTCGCTTTTTTTACAAACAGCGCATAACACGAATATGCCACAACTGCCATCAACGCTTTTATGATGAAGGTTGCAGGAGCATATACAACGTATCCCGAAAACAGATCGGCAAGAGCCGAACCCAGCCCTGCGGCAATGAGTCCGTATGGCAGAGGCAATATCCAAGATGCGATAAGCACGATACCGTCACCGAGATTGATATATCCCTTAAGCGGTGAAGGAATTTTAATGAGCATTGTTGCTACACAAATGAGTGCGGCAAACAATGAAGAGATCACGATTTTCTGCGCTGCGTTTTTCATTTTACCGCCTCAAATCCTTTTTCCAGATCGGCGATAATATCGTCGATGTGCTCGGTTCCAATGGAAAGACGGATGGTGTTGGGTTTGATACCCTGATCGGCAAGTTCTTCCTCGGACAGCTGGCTGTGCGTTGTGGTTGCGGGATGAATCACAAGGCTCTTGACGTCAGCAACGTTTGCAAGCAGAGAGAATATCTCAAGGCTGTCAATGAACTTGTGCGCCTCCGTCTGACCGCCCTTAATCTCAAAGGTAAAGATGGATGCACCACCGTTCGGGAAATACTTCTCGTAGAGCGCATGATTGGGATGGTCGGCAAGGGAGGGATGGTTGACTTTTTCCACCTGCGGATGGTTTTTGAGGAATTCGACAACCTTCTTTGTATTCTCCGCATGGCGTTCCAAACGAAGCGACAGAGTTTCAATACCCTGCAAAAGTAGGAATGCCGCAAAAGGAGAGATGGATGCGCCGGTATCACGAAGCAGGATCGCACGAATGTAGGTGACAAATGCCGCAGGACCGACATCCTTGACAAAGGATACACCGTGATAGCTGGGGTTCGGTTCGGCGATTGCGGGATACTTGCCGCTTGCCGCCCAGTCGAATTTACCGGAGTCAACAATGATGCCGCCGAGTGTTGTACCGTGACCGCCGAGGAACTTTGTTGCGGAATGGACTACAATATCTGCACCATGCTCAATAGGACGGATGAGATAAGGCGTACCGAAGGTGTTATCCACAACAAGCGGTAAGCCGTGTTTGTGTGCAAGCTCTGCGAGCGCATCAATATCGGGAATGTCGCTGTTGGGGTTGCCAAAGGTCTCGATGTATATCGCTCTGGTATTCTCCTGAATCGCCGCCTCAACTTCGGCAAGGTCGTGAATGTTTACAAAGCTTGCGGTAATACCGAAGTTCGGGAGGGTATGTGCCAGCAGATTATAGCTGCCGCCGTAGATGGTTTTCTGTGCTACAAAGTGACCGCCGTTCTGACCGAGTGCTTCAATGGTGTATGTAATTGCTGCCGCACCAGAAGCGAGAGCCAAAGCCGCAACGCCGCCTTCAAGAGCAGCCACACGCTGTTCGAGGACATCCTGTGTGGAGTTGGTCAGTCTGCCGTAGATATTACCGGCATCTGCAAGACCAAAGCGTGCCGCTGCATGAGCGGAGTTCTTAAACACATAAGAGGTAGTAGCGTAGATCGGTACCGCACGGGCATCAGTAGCGGGATCGGGGTTTTCCTGACCTACGTGGAGCTGTAAAGTTTCAAATTTGTAGTTAGACATAATCGTTATTTCCTTTCGTTGTTGAATGTTTGATGTATTATTCTACTTACTCTACGGATTGTTATATACACCGGCACATTCGACCGAAACGGAAATTTTCTCTAACGAGCTTTTCAAAATAGTTTTCCATGAGATTTTACCTGCCTTACAAAAACACAAACCGGAAGACTTCGATAAAGTCTCCCGGCTGTAAGCGATTGTGATTCCGCCAAAGTCAGGCGGTACAAGGGTTTACTCCTTCAATGGAGAACACATCGGAAAAATGAGCGCAGCAAATCATACACATGCTACAAGTCCACATGCACATCTCCATCATCATAGTATTGGTGATAGTGTACAGATTTTTCATAACCATGCTCTCCTTTCTCTTTCAATCACCTATCAATTAGGTTGGTAATACTATATCACAATTTACCTACTTTGTCAATAGGAAAAACGGAATTATTTTGAACTTTTTTTGCGAGATGTTCTTCTCTTGCACTTCTGCGACCTTCTTCTTTAATATCACCGGCTTTTGTAAGAGCAATTTTTGTTAAGAAGGGACCGACGATCTCATAAATCAGTACGGCAAACAAGGTGATGTTGCGGACAATAGCACCGTCGGGCCCAAGCTCGATAGCCTTGATCGCCATACCGAGCGCAACACCTGCCTGAGGAAGCAAGGTGATACCAAGATATTTGATGATGTTGGGATCGGATTTTGTCATTCTTGCGCTGATATTTGCTCCGTAATATTTTCCAAGAGAACGAGCGAAGATGTAAACGATACCAACGACAACGACTGTCCACTGTGCGAATACCGAAAGGTCAAGCTCCGCGCCACTGATGACGAAAAATAGGATCAGCACAGGAGTCGTCCATCTGTCGGCTCTATCCATCAGCTCCTCGGAAACCTCACAGATGTTGCAGAATACCGTTCCGAGCATCATGCAGGCGAGCAAGGAAGAAAAGGCTATATGGATACCGCCAACCTCAAACTTTAAGCTTGAGATTGCCACGGTCATCATAACGAAGG
>JAFSGO010000157.1 GCA_017440765.1 Clostridia bacterium | reverse complement strand
CGTCCGCACTGTCCCATCGATCGATCGCCGCAAAGGCAGATTCGATCAGCGTGATAAGCGGCTTTGTTACCACCGGTTCGCGCAGATCGGGTGTGCAGGGAAGCCCCTCGCGCCCTAACGCGGCGGTAAGCAGATCGCTGTAATCGGCGCTGTTTCGCGCCACCACGGTGAAATCGCGGCACTGACCACCATTTTCACGTAACAAACGGCGAATCTCTCTTGCCGTATACCGACACTCCTCTGCGCGGTCGGCACAGGGGGTAATACAAACGGCGTCGGTCGGCTGCTCGTACGGCTCGGCGGCAGGAGTAAAGCACCCCGCCTCCAGCGCGGCAAGCGCGGGATCGGCAGTGCGGTGGTTGTGCGTCAGGTGTTGTACCGCGGCAATCGGCACGTGATGCCGCGCGGCGGCATCACGCAAGCGGGTGGCGGTACGCGCCACCGAGGAAAAGCGACCGAGCGTGTTCCGGGGGGTAACGGTATCGGTGCACAAGCACACCGTCATGGAGGCGACGCGTGCCAGCAGGCGATCGAGCACCAGCATTTCCTGTTCGGTAAATCCCTTAAACGAATCCAGGTACACGTGTGCACCGTCGAACAAGGTGCACTCGGGCAAGCGTTCGGCAAGCACCGTTAAATCGTCCTGCGGGTCAACAAGCTCGGCATCAGCCACCAGTGCCTCGTAGGCCTCAAAGATCAGCGCCGTCTCCTCTGCTTTGGAACGCAGTACCCCCTCGGGCAACTGCTTTGCGGTTTCCGTAAGCAACTGCGGGGTGATGGCGCACTGTTTACATTCGGATAAAAACTGTAGCAAGGTGCTCAGATAATCGGGATTATCCACGTGACGGCGATATAACGACAGCGAATCGGCGATGGCGTGCAACGCCTGACTCATGATGAGCAGCGACACGGTGGGGTCCATCCGCTTGCCCGCAAGCCCGCCGATCTGGCGGAACACGGCGTTTACCATGCGCGTAAAACTTAAGACCTGCACGCGTTGCGACAACAGCGGTCCGAATTCACTTAACAGGCGGCGCTCGTTGTCAAACGACGCCTGCTCGGGCACCAAGAGAAACAGCGGTGCATCACTTTGCTCGGCATCTTTACGCATGGCACGATACAGCTCGGTCGTTTTACCCGAGCCGGAACGGCCGACGATCAATTGTAACATACCGCTTCCTCCTTTTTGGAAATTATTCTATGGATTCCCAATCCTCATCGGTGAGATCAAATACCCCTTTGAGTTGGCGTTCCATCACGGTCTTGCGATTTTTAAGGAAATTCCGCATGTAGTTTACTTGCTGTTCAAACCGCGCCGTCGAGGGAGCACCGAACTCGGCCAGCTGGCGCGGGATCTCGGAACGAATCGCATCGGCAAGCTCGTCCAAGATCGGAACAAGACGGTCGGCAGAAAGCGTCGTATCCATCAAGCGCTTATATTCGCTCAAAAATTGTGCGGAAAAGTCCTCGTTTTTGAATAGCGCGGTGATCAGGGGATAATAGTAATTCTGGAACGTGTTTTGCCCCGTTCCGTTATACAACTGCTTGATAAATTCGTGATTGCTGTAAAAGCTTGTGCACGCCCAATCCATGTCAAAAATGATCCAGTTCCATTCGCCGCCGCGCGTATCGCGGTAGCAGGCGATGTTATTGATCATATCGCCGTTACCGAGGTAGCTCTGAATGGCAAAATAGCGTATCAGCGACGTTTCGTTGATCTTGGAGAGCACGTGCTCGTAGTGTTCTTTTTCGGTCAGATCGTGCGTTTTCGCGTAGTCGATCAGCTCTGCCATATCGGGATCCATGGCGGCAGTCGATTCAAACACGGCAGGCATTTCCGCCAATTGCACGTATTCCTCGGGAATGCCGGTATATGAAGCAATAAACGCCTCGTTGCGTTTCTCCCGCAGATAATATAAGCCGTGATAGTCGCCGTTGATATACAGTGCCACCGGACGAGCGGATTGTATCACCAGGTCCTCGGTGTTTTTCAGCGCCGTGGCGGCAAACTCGTCGCGCAGCTTGGCCTTATCCCAGTCCGAACCGGAGGGGCGCAACAGCAGATCCGAAAACACACTCACGGCACTGTCCTCAAAGAAGGGGTAGGTGACGGAGGACACGCCGACCGTTTGATTCAGTTTCAACGAAAAGGCCTTTTGCGGATTGACACGGCTCATACCGCCCGCGATTTTTAAGATACTGTCAAACGCGATCTCCTTGGTACCGTCTTTCGCAAAATATTCCATGTGTACCGAAGCGGTCAACGTTTCGTTGTTGTAGCGCGTAAAGGTACCGTTTGGACCGAACAGCGCGTCGTAGTCGCCGGAAACGCTCACGATCGGCAGGTCGTGTTGGTCGGTGGTAAGGAACGTTTGCGTAACCACGTCGCTCGGCAGATACCCCTTGCGGTACGCGACCGCACGCAACACGGCGTTTTCGGTGATGGCAACGGTCTGCCCCGCCACGTATGCGGGGGATGCCGTTGTCGGAACGGAGCCGTTCAACGTGTAATAGACCACACAGCCGTTCGGCACCGTGACGGTAACGGTCGTTCCCGCTTCCACGTATCCGCCCGTTTGCTGAATGGCGGGAGCGGGAGCATAACCGACATATGCGGTGCCGTTGGCGGCGTTTTTGGTGGGGGTGTCAAAATACACGCGTTTTGTACGATCGTCACCCGCACGGCCGCTGGTGACACCGCTCCGTTGCTTGCCGGTTTCAAACGCATCGCACAGCACGCCGTTTGGCGTGTACAGATACAGCGTATCCCCAAACCGATCCAGCGAGAACGGCGCACACGGGGTGATATCCGACGGCGGGTTGCTGTCGCAGGCAAGCGTATAGTACCCGCCCGGCTCAACGGTGACGTTTTCAAAACGATAGCCCTCGTCTTCGGGCGCTTCGGTCAGACGGTATCCGTCGAGCGAGATCGCCTTATCGGTGGTGTTGCGCAGTTCCACCCAATCGGTATCGGTGGAGGCGGAAACGGCACACACCTCGCTGATCATCACGCCGGTATAGCAAGCATTTTTCAGTTCGTCTGCCGTCTTGGCGCAGATGCCGTCGTTCGGTGCCCCCGGGGTCGGCACGGCAAACCAAACGTCATCGGTGCCGTATCGTCCGTAGGAAACGTTTTCGGGGGATTCCCCGACGGTCAACCGATCCAAAACGGTCTCCCCGTCGCACAGATACACCGTATCGCCCGAGGAATCCAGCCCGAACGGCGCGTACAGAAACCGCGATTCGCTCTTTTTGCCGGTCAGATGAACGGCAACGCATTCTCCCGATTTCAATACCACGTTTTCAAACACGTATTTGTCGGGCTGTTCGGGATCGTCGGTGATCGAGAACCCGTCCAGCGAGATTGCGTAGTCGCCCGTGTTTTGGATCTCCACCCAATCGTGATACTTACCGTCGTCGTCTGCGTACACCGAGCGGTTGTGATTCATCACTTCGCTGATACGCAACAGCGCGGCGGGTGCCTCCTGGGGGTTGCCCCACAAGAGCGAGACGAGCAACAAAAGCGGGATCCCGACGGCGCAAATGCCGATCAGCAGATGTTTGCGTTGTTTTTGGGTCAATTCTTTCATGGCGTTACTCTCCATAACCGGGTGTGGGATACCGGCAGGCGGCATAACCGCCGTCCTCGGTGTAAACAACCGACTGATCTTGTTCGGTGGGGGAATAGGTCACACCGGAACAAAACGAGCCGATGTCGGTGTATAACCCCAAAAAAGAATCCGCTTCACCGAGCTTAAACGATGCGTGTAATTCTCCCGGCACGCTCGCCTTGCCCGAGCAGAACACGATAAGATATCCGCCCGAGGGTATCGTGGTGCCGTTGGGGAATTGCCACTTGTTTACGTCGTCTTTGGAATCGGTGAGAAAATATCCCGACAGATCAATAGCGTTATGCGAAAAATTATACAGTTCCACCCAATCGTTGTAATCGCCGTCACGGTCGTACAATACCGAGCGGTTGCGGGACATGAATTCGTTGATCCGCACCCCGTTTGCCGTGTTGACGGATTGCTCACCGAGAAGCACCTTGAAACGCGCATTCTGATTCACAACATAGAAGAGCTCATCAACGAGCTTAAGGCG
>JAFSGO010000156.1 GCA_017440765.1 Clostridia bacterium | reverse complement strand
GCCCGCACCGACTCCCGTGACGTTACTGGCAAGCGGCATCATGTTGAGATACGCCTGCAGGATCTCGTCCTTGGAATAATATTTTTCCATTTCCACCGCCGACAGAATCTCGGTGACCTTACGCTGAACGGAATGGTCGTTGTTACCGGTCATGACCTTGATGAGCTGCTGCGTCAAGGTGGATCCGCCGTATTCCGTAGAATTGAAATGCAACACCAAGTTGGCGAAGGCGGAAATGGTACGCTTCCAGTCAACACCGAAGTGCGTATGGAAACGCTCGTCTTCGATCGCCACGACGGCGTTTTGCATATTCGCCGGCATTTCGCTTAAAGGTGTCCAGATGCGCTTGATGCCGCTGAGCCGCTGAAACTCCTCATACTTGCCGGTAGATTCGTTGAGTGTCATGACGATGCTCGTTTGGTTTTCGTTGATCGAATCCACGTCCGGCAGGTTAGACTGACCGGTGAAGTTGGTGGCAACGTACACCGTTAACACGCAGGCGACAATACAGCCGGTGAGCACGATGACGAGGCCGACGGTCAGCAAGGATTTGCCGACAAACCTAAGGATGCTCCGACCTTTTTTCGTGGACAGGGCTGCGAACACGCGGTCCAGCCAAGCCGGTTTACGGAATGTCATAGACGATTTCCTCCTTATGGGGATCTATCACGCGGGATGCGTGGAAAACTTCTCACTTAAAGTACTTATATATTATAGCACAGACGTGAAATTGTCAAATATCAAAATTGTAAACAATGCATAGGACAGCGGCGATTGCCGCACACTACCAAGAAAGGGGAGATGTTGTATGCAAAGAAAAACGCGTGACGAAGAACGGAGTCGACTGATGCCGGTGCTGATTGCGTGCGTGTTGCTCATCGGCGTTGCCGCGTGGACGAGTACGTTGTTGCCGGGCGAGACAGGTATCAAGGAAGCACCGACGGAACGGGCGGCACAGCAGATGCTCCGCGAGTGGAACGGACAGATCGCGTTGTTTGAGGGGAACTCGGACAAGCCCGCGGAGGTGTATGAGGTGACGGTCGCCACGTTGCCTAAAGAGGAACAGGAGCGGCTGCGAGAGGGGATTGTGGTCGAAAGCGAAGAAGCGTTGGCTTTGTTGCTTGACAATTACACGAGTTAAGGCGGTCTTTTTTTGAAGTTTTTGCTTGCCCTTGGGTAATTTTTGTGCTATACTAAACCAAATATACACCTAATAGGAGGTTTTGGCGGTCATGGCACAGGTAACGGGGTTTGAAGAATTCGAGCTGCGTCCCGAACTGATGCAGGCGTTGGCAAAAATGGGATTCTCACAACCGACCCCGATCCAACAGCAGGCGATCCTGCCGATGCTGGAGGGGCGTGACGTGATTGCCAAGGCACCAACCGGAACGGGCAAGACCTGCTCGTTCGGTGTTCCGCTTTTAGAGTGTTACCGTCCCGATTGTAAAGACATTCAGGCAGTGGTATTGTGCCCGACCAGGGAGCTTTGCATACAAATTACCGACGATCTGCAACAGCTTGCGATGTTTATGCCGCAAGTGCGCATTGTGGCGCTGTACGGCGGTCAGCCGATCAACCGACAGATCACGGCACTCAAGAAAAAGCCGACCATTGTGGTCGCAACTCCCGGTCGACTGCTCGATCACATGAACCGCGGCACGGTGTGGCTTGGCAACGTATACACGGCGGTGTTGGACGAAGCGGATGAAATGCTTAAAATGGGCTTTATCCGTGACGTGCGTAAAATCATCAACGCGACACCCGGTGATACGCAGGTGGTGCTGTTCAGCGCCACCATCTCACGCGAGGTCATGAACGTGGCGTGGGAATATCAACGTGACGCGGTGGAGATCACCGTGGAGGCGGAGGGGGATGCCCGTCCGCAGATCACGCAGTACGCGATGGAGGCCGGCGAGAGCGAGCGGTTGGATGCCATTACGGCGCTCACAAAACATTTTGACCTGCATCGAGTGATGATCTTCTGTAACCGCAAGAGCACGGTCGCCTGGCTGAATAAGCAGCTGCAAAAACGCGGCTTATCGGTGGATTGCCTGCACGGTGATATTCCGCAAGGGCAACGCAACCGCGTGATGGAAGGGTTCCGAAAGGGTAAATTTGAGATCTTAGTCGCCACCGACGTCGCCGCCCGCGGCATCGACGTGGACGACGTGGAAGCGGTTTTCAATTACGACATTCCGGACGAAAACGAATATTATCTGCACCGCATCGGGCGGACAGGCCGTGCCAAGCGGCACGGCATCTCGATCACCTTTACCACGTCCGGCGACCAGTTCCGCATGCGGGATATCCGTAAGTATACGCGCTCGGATATTGAGGATATCGTGATCGGGGAGGACGGTGTGCCGCAGCACGCCGACGGTACAGTACTGTAAACGAGGTGAAAGGAACATGGCGGTTTCGCGTGAACATATTCGAAACTTCTGCATTATCGCACATATTGACCACGGGAAGTCCACGCTGGCCGACCGTATTCTGGAAAAAACGCGCGCTGTCGCGTTGCGCGACATGGAAAACCAGTTGCTTGACAGCATGGATCTGGAGCGGGAGCGCGGCATTACCATCAAAGCACACGCTGTGACCGTGTCCTACGATGCCAAAGACGGACAGACGTATATTTTTAACTTGATCGACACACCGGGTCACGTGGACTTTAACTACGAGGTGTCCCGTTCACTCGCCGCTTGTGAGGGCGCGATTTTGATCGTGGATGCTTCGCAGGGAATTGAAGCGCAGACCTTAGCCAATACATATTTGGCGGTGGAGCACGGTTTAGAGATCGTGCCGGTCATCAACAAAATTGACCTTCCCTCGGCACGGCCGGAGGAGGTACGCGCCGAGATCGAGGATATTATCGGTATTGACGCATCCGACGCGCCGCTCGTTTCAGCGAAAATGGGTACCAATATAGAAGACGTGTTGGAGGCGATCGTCGAGAAGATTCCCGCGCCGACGGGCGAAGACGACACCCCGTTGCAAGCATTGATCTTTGACAGTTATTACGATAGTTACAAAGGCGTTATCGTGTATATCCGTGTGAAGGAAGGCACGGTCAAGGTAGGGGATACCATCCGTATGATGGCAACCGGTGCCACCTTTGACGTGGTGGAGGTCGGCATTATGCGTGCCGGCTCACTGGAACCGTGCGGGTCGTTACACGCGGGGCAGGTCGGGTATATCGCGGCCTCCATCAAGACGGTACACGATGCGCGTGTGGGCGATACCGTGACGTTGGCAAATAAGCCGGCGCCCGAGCCGCTTCCGGGTTATCGCAAAGTAAACCCCATGGTGTTCTGCGGTGTGTTCCCGGCAGACGGCGCCCATTACCAAGACCTGCGTGAGGCGCTGGAGCGGTTGCAACTCAACGATGCGTCACTCACCTTTGAACCGGAGACCTCGGTAGCGCTCGGTTTTGGTTTCCGATGCGGCTTCTTGGGACTGTTGCACATGGAGATCATCCAAGAGCGCCTGGAGCGTGAATACGACCTGGATCTGATCACCACAGCTCCCAGCGTTATTTATCATATCACCCGTACCGACGGCACGGTGGAATATATCGATAATCCCACCAACTATCCCGATCCCGCAAATATCGCGTTTGCGGAGGAGCCGATCGCGGAGGCGCACATTTTATCGCCTACCGAATACGTCGGTAACATTATGGAACTCTGTCAACAGCGTCGCGGTGTATTCCACGATATGAAATATCTGGATCAGACGCGCGTGGATATTCATTACGAGTTGCCGCTCAACGAGATCGTGTACGATTTCTTTGACGCGCTCAAATCCCGCACCAAAGGATACGCCAGTTTTGATTACGAGCTCAAAGGATATCGCAAATCCGAACTCGTGAAGTTGGACATCCTGCTCAACGGCGATGTGGTGGACGCTTTGTCCTTCATCGTGTTTGCCGGCAACGCGTATGCGCGCGGCAGGCGAATGTGTGAGAAACTGCGGGATAACATTCCGCGCCAGCTGTTTGAGGTGCCGATCCAAGCGGCGATCGGCGGGAAGATCATCGCCCGCGAGACCGTGCGCGCCATGCGTAAGGACGTGCTTGCCAAGTGCTACGGCGGTGATATTACCCGTAAGAAGAAACTCTTGGAGAAGCAAAAAGAAGGCAAGAAACGAATGCGCCAGTTGGGCAGCGTAGAAGTGCCGCAGGAAGCGTTTATGGCGGTGCTCAAGCTCAGTGACGACGAATAAACAAAGGAGAGAGAAGTATGGTAAATCTGAATGCTGAAGAAAAGTTCTTGAAGGAAGGTCTGACCTTTGACGACGTGCTGCTTAT